>CAZXXV010000222.1:0-7380 GCA_964644725.1 uncultured bacterium | reverse complement strand
CTCGCCTTCCAGCCTGCCAGCCGTTAACTCCGGATTCTTCTGCTAGCACGCTAGCAAGCTAGCGCCAATCCGAAAATAAAATTCGCTTTTCGACGTTGATAAGCTGGAATAAAAGGGCCTCCTGTGTAGATTGTATAGAGAGTGCCGCCAAGCAACTCTCTCACACAGGAGGCCCCTATCGTGCGCTTGAGAATAGCAAGTCTTCGTCGGGCGGTCAAAGGTGATTTGCAGATGGAGTTCGTGCGCCAGGACCTCACGTCGTACGGCGGGCTGGAACTGCTGCGGCGGTACTTCCGGCTCCTCGGCCTGCACCGCCGCATCCGCCAGGCCTTCCACGCCTACGGGCTCAGCGGCGATTACGGGGGTGGGCGCTTGGTGCTGCTGCTCATCGCGCTCTTCGTCGTCGGGGCCCGCCGGCTGGAGCACCTGCGCTACCTCGGGCACGATCCCCTGGTGGCGCGGCGCTGCGGGCTGGCGCGGCTCCCCACCGAACGCACCGTGGTGAACTGGCTCAAGCAGTTCACGCAGGCTGCCTTGCAGGCGGTGATCAGGCTCAATCGCGACCTGCTCTACGAGCAGATCGAGCAGCTCGGGCTCCCCCGCCTCACGATCGATGTGGATGGGACCGTCATCCGCACCGGCGGCCAGGGGGCCTGGGCCTTCCGCGGCTTCAACCCCCACCACCGGAAGGACCCGAGCTACTACCCCTTGCTGGCGCACCTCGCCCAGACCGGGCAGATCCTCCGCCTCCGCAACCGGCCGGGCAATGTCCACGACAGCCGGGGAGCGGAGGCCTTCCTCCGCGACCTCCTCCGGGAACTGCGGGGCGCTTCGGCCGGCGGCTCCCGGTGGAGTTCCGCATGGATGCCGCCTTCTTCCAGCGGGAGATCCTGACGCTGCTCGCCCGGGAAGGCTGCGAGTACGCCATCAAGGTGGGCTTCTGGAAGTGGGTCGGCCTGAAGCCCCTGGTGGCGGCCCAGCGACACTGGCAGCGGATCAATGCGCAGGTGAGCGCCTTCGAGACGCGGCTGCCCCTGGCGCCGTGGGGCCTGACCCTCCGGGTGGTCGTCTACCGGAAGCGGGTGGCCCATGCGACGCGGAAGAACTTCCAGCTCGACCTCTTCTCCCCCGACGATGGGCACTTCGAGTACTCCGCGGTCACCACCAACAAGGCCCTCAGTCCCGCCGCCCTCTGGGCCTTCATCGCCGGGCGCGGGGCCCAGGAGAAGACTGTCGCCGAGCTCAAGGGGGAGTTCGCGCTGGATGTCGTTCCGACCAACCACTACGGGGCGAACAGCGCCTGGCAGCAGGTCAGCGTCATCGCCCACAACTTGCTCCGGAGCTTCCAGCTCCAGACCCTCGCCACGCCCAAACCCCGGTCGCGGAAGCGCACCTACGCCTACGCCCTCCGGAGCATGCGGACGCTCCGCTTCCTCCTGATCGCTCGGGCGGGGCGCCTCGCCCGGATCGGTGGGCGACAAGTCTTGCGGATGACCCAGAACCCGGTGACCCAGGCACTCTATGAACGTGTAAGTCATGCGTTAGCGGCCTGAATTATTTTCGGATTAGGGTGTATTGAGCATAAGATGTCCCGGCACTCACGAACGAAATGACTAGGCACATGGCGGTGATGAACCTTGCTCTCATCATTTTCTTATGCTGAATCCAGCATGATTCCTCATCTGACCGAACATCTTGACATGCACGGCTTGCCAGGGTTTGAGTCACGAATCCCACATTCCGCACTAGGACGGTGTTCTGTCAAACCACACTTTCGTACGCTCCTATATTCGTACGCCTTTACAACTTTTTCCCTCGATACTCCCACTTCCCTCTCAGCGTGATCCAAAACGACAGAGCAATGAGCTTGAGGTCAAGCCAGAAGCTCTGCTTCTTTACGTAAAGCAAGTCGTATTTGTACTTATAGCGCCGGGGTATGTCCCGCGGGGCGTAAATTTGCGCAATCCCCGTAAGGCCGGACGTGACTTGGCGCCGCTCCTCGTACCCGGGGATCTTCTCCAGGGGAACCACCTCCCCATTTCCTTTCACCTCAATTTCCGCGGGCAATAGCGCCCGCGGTCCAACAAAGCTCATATCACCCCTAAGGATATTCCAGAGCTGGGGAAGCTCATCCAGTGCCGTCGCCCGGAGGAATCGCCCCACCCGTGTCACCCGGGGATCACCATCCTTCGCCTGGAGTGGGCCAAACCTTTTATCCGAATCGGGTACCATTGAGCGAAACTTCCAGCTTCGGAAATTCTTGCCGCCTCTCCCTACCCGGTCCTGACTGTAGAAGACTGAGCCCCCATCCTCCAGCTTAATCGCCAGCGAAATTAGGGCCCATAGGGGGGCGGAGAGGAAAACCCCCGTGGCCGCTAGGAAAATGTCGAGGGCACGTTTCAGCACTACTGACGGATGGTCAAGGCCGAGTTGCACCAGATAACCTCCTGACGAGACCTTAACACGCCCGAACCTGCAACCCCTAGTCGAACTGAAGTGCCGTTCGACGAGCGTTTTTCCCAACTCGGCGTGCCAGCTCCCGATCCCGCTATAGCATCGGAATCTTGCCTCACTAAGCCGAAGTCCCCACCGGGAAAGTAGCCCCTTTTCACAATAAGCCCTTTGTTTTCAGCAGATAGATAGAATGGTGCCAAGCAATGTGTACCCATGTATATGTAATATTCTGCTTGACATATAAGAGATGTGATGGATATTGGTTCCCATGTACATCGAACGGGTCCCCAACCGCAACTCCCGCCCCGCCCTCCTGCTGCGGGAGGCGTGGCGGAAGGGGAAGACCATCCGCAAGCGCACCCTCGCCAATCTCACCGACTGGCCCGCGGAGAAAGTGGAGGCTTTGCGCCGGCTCCTCCGCGGGGAGGGCCTCAGCGCCCCGGACGCCCTCTTCACCATCGAGCACTCCGTGCCGCACGGCCATGTGGACGCGATCCTCGGCACCGGGCAGCGGCTGGGGCTCGATACTCTTATGGCCTCGAAACGGTGCCGGGAGCGGGACCTGGTGGTCGCCCTGATCGTCGAGCGGATCCTCCACCCCTGCTCCAAGCTGGCGACGACCCGGCTGTGGCCCACCACCACCCTGGCCGAAGAACTCTCCGTTCAGGAGGCGACGGAGGACGAGGTGTACAAGGCCATGGACTGGCTGGCCGAGCGTCAGGCGCGGATCGAGCAGAAGCTCGCTCAGCGCCACCTCCCGGACGGCTGCCGGGTGTTCTACGACGTGAGCAGCAGCTTCTACGAGGGGCGGACCTGCCCCTTGGCGCAGTTCGGCCATGACCGGGACGGGAAGAAGGGGCTGCCAGTCATCGTCTACGGCGTGCTCACCGATGCGGAAGGACGCCCGGTGTCCGTGGAGGTGTATCCCGGGGATACGGGCGATCCGACGACCGTGCCGGAGCAAGTGGAGAAGCTGCGCGACCGTTTCGGGCTGTCCCGGGTCGTGCTCGTCGGAGACCGCGGGATGCTCACCGAGACGCAGCTCGTCACCCTGCGGCAGTTCCCGGGGGTCGGCTGGATCTCAGCCCTGCGCGGGCCCGCGATCCGGGACCTGGTCGAGAGCGGCGCCTTGCAACAGTCGCTCTTCGACGAGAGAAACCTGGCGGAGATCATCGCGCCGGACTATCCGGGCGAGCGGCTGATCGCGTGTTTCAATCCGCTGCTCGCCGAGGAGCGCCGGCGGACGCGGCAGGAACTTGTGGCGGCGACGGAGCGGGAACTCGCGAAGATTGCCCGGGAGGTGGCGCGGCGGCGCAAGACCCCGCTGACGGCGGCGGAGATCGGGGTGAAGGTCGGCCGGGTCCGGAATCGGTTCAAAGTGGGCAAGCACTTCGAGCTGACGATCGAAGAGGGCGTGTTCCGCTGGGCCCGGCGGGAGGAGTCGATCCGCCGCGAGAGCGAGTTGGATGGCCTCTACGTCATCCGGACCAGCGAGCCCCAGACCCAGCTCTCGGCCCCAGACACCGTCCGGACGTACAAGCATCTGGCTCTGGTGGAGCGAGTGTTCCGGTGCTTGAAGGGAAGCGATCTCCGCGTCCGGCCCATCCACCACCGCACAGAGATTCGGGTGCGAGCGCACTTCTTCTTGTGCTTGCTGGCCTACTACGTGGAGTGGCACATGCGGCACGCCCTCCGGCCGTTGCTCTTTGACGACGACCAACTGGAGCAGGATCGCCAGACCCGCGATCCTGTCGCACCCGCCCAGCCCTCGCCTGCCGCCAAGCGCAAGAAGGCCGTGCGGCGCACCGCGGACGGAATGCCAGTCCACAGCTTCGACACGCTGCTGGCGAGTTTGGGGACCCGGTGCCGGAACACCTGCCGGATGAAATCCGACCCGGCCGCCCCGACCTTCCGGCAACTCACCGAGCCTACCCCCCTCCAGGCACGCGCCTTGGAGCTGCTGAAGTTGTAGCCAGTACGTGGAAGCGCGCTTTCGTCAGAACGCCTGTGGAATCAGCACCTTACTGTCTTAAGCCAGATGGAACTTCGGGTTAGTTGCCGCTCTCGCCAACGCGCCATGGCGCGATCTCCGAATGCCTCACAAGCAACGAGTTTCCATGGCCGATCGGCTTTCGTCGACTTTACATACCCTGAATTATGCGAGACCAGTCTACGTGCCAGATCCCCTGACTGACCGATATAGATTCTAGCGGTTTTCAGACTCATTAAGGCGTACACAACATTCATACTGTGAGATCGCCCAACAATCGACTAAGACGCGCCTAAGGGACCGAGCCAATCCTGGCGCAGACTGACCGCGAGGAGCGCCCTCCGTCTGTATGTGTCCGGGCCGGGGGCTCCGGGCCGGTGGGCGGATCTGGTCGACGAGCGAGAACCTCTCCTCGGCGGGGAAATTTCTTGTCAATTCAAAGATTCGAATTGCGCCCTCCATGGCCATCTTGTACACGTCCAAATCACGATAGGAGCCGATCAGCTCCTTCCTCACCATGTCTCCGGATCCCCGATCCTCCGTTTCAATGATTCGCCGGCACTCCGATTCACCGGTTCACCGTTTCAGCAGCGGGGGACGTTGTTGCCTACGTTAACTTGCGATTTCAGAGCGTGGGATTCGCTTGGGCCAGTTCTTCCAGGAAATCGGCAAAAGCTGACAGCTCAACCTGCACCTGCTTCCACAGTCGAGGCAGAGCTGCTATCAGCGGTTCCATCTTCTGAGGCACCAAGTTGAACGTGTACACATTACGCACCAGATGCCGGAAGCGGCGAAACTCATCGAGGATCGAGGCGCTCTCAGGACTAATGACTGCTGGTCGCCTTTCTGCTATCTCCTTCGTCATCTCTTGCAGCAGGTCATGGTGCCAGCCCTCGCCAGCCGGCAGAGCACGGTCTACATGCCTGGCGATCAGTTCAAACAGGCGCTCGAGTCCCGAGTAGAAACCATGGAGGTTGAGCGCCACAGATTCCAGGTATACATCCCGCTCGTCTGGCAACCGTTGACCGCGTGATCAGGAGTGCAGCGCGCGCTGAATGACGCGCGCCAGGTCGGAAACTTCCCCGCGAATGCGGTCGGCTAGCTCCCGGTAGACCGTGTTCAGAGGTCCACTCCGTAACGCTCAATAGCGCGCCGCAGAGACTCCCCCACCCCTTCGATCTCGATCAAGTCCACCGGACAGTCGCTGAGAACCTCCTCCACCCTCTTCCACGCCTGCCAGTAGTCAGTACCAGCCAGCCCCTCGACCACCAGGTCCACGTCGGAGTCAGGCGTAAACCAGGCACCATGCGCCAGCGAGCCAAACAGTATCACTCGCCGGACAGCATAACGGGTCTTGAGGAGGGCCGCCGCGGCGCGCACGCGCGCCAACAACCGCTCGCGTGCCTCCTGCTCCTCCCGGGTTAGCTCAGGGGCTTCTGCTCCATGCGATGCAGGCCCTCTGTAACGCTTCCATTCCTCGCGAGTTAAATCCCGGGCGGTAGCCATGGTTCAGGGCTCCTCTTCTAGGGGGACGTCGTTGACGTAGTGGACTTATTCATCTACCGCATGGCTAGATGGCTGGGAAGCTGGGAGGCTGGGATGCTAGGAAGCTCAAGACTATAAGAGCATACGAAGGTACGAGGGTACGAAAGTACAATCTCAATGCCGAATGCGGAATTCGGAATGCGGAATGGACATCAAAGCCAAAAGGCGGACGAAGGTACGGGTACAATGCGGAGTGCGGATTTCGGATTTAACTACGCGCATCACAGCGAGCTCCGGAATCACCGAAGTCCCGGCAGTATTCATCGGCTCAGCCGTGGTACCTTGGAAAACCCCATTCCGACTTGAAAGAAGTGCTCATCCTCTGTGACCACCAGAGGGATACCCCGCTCCTGCATAATCACCATTGAGGTCAGATCGGTAAACGAGATCCGAGGTTTGTCTTGAAAGCGTTTTCGAAGCTCCCATGCAGCGCCAAAGCGGTCCGAAGTGACTCGTTCCACTCTCACATGACCCAGACCGGCCGCGGCGAAGAGCCCCTCCGCAAAGCGGACGGCTTCAGAAAACACCTCATGGCGAAACAACAGGGTGATGATCTCGTCTAGGACGTAATCGCTGGTATAAACCGGAACTCGTTGATCGCGCAGTTCCTGATAGAATCTCCTCATTTCCGGGTGGCTTGGATCGCGACGATGTCCCAGGGCCATCCATCCCCAGGTGTCTACAAAGACGGGATCGTGGCTCATGGAGTTCCTTCTGTGTCCCCGTAGAGCTCTCGTTCGATCTCCTCAGCGGAAAGGGGACTCCCGGACAGGATGCCGGCGACCACCAGCACAGGCTCCTCTCGTGGCACCATTTTCCACGAAAGGAATTCCACGAAATCCAGCACCTCCTGAAGCGCCGGCTCCGGTAGCTCGTCCAGTTTTCGCTGGATGCTCTCTTTCAAGAATTGCATCGTCTCTCTCCCTCACTTCATTAGGCGGGGAAGTTTTCGTAACATCTCGCTTCTAATGCGGGACGTTGCTCGAAAAGTTCAATTTCTTTCCGATGCCGTTCGCCTGAGGTGCAAGATCCGCGGTTCAAGGTCCAAGGTCCAACGTATTCGGGGGTCACTATATTCGGGGGTCAGGCTTTAGTAATTTGCTATATTCGGGGGTCAGGCTTTAGTAATTTGCTATTTGAAGCAGCCAACAACCGTCAGCCACTCCATGGCTGCGAGGCTGCAAGGCCACACACTGGAAGGCCGACACGCAACGTTGTCTGGAATTCATGGTGCCAAGCCGTCAGCGGTTACCAGGGAAACCACCAGGTCGGATCTCCCTGACAGTGTGTGAAGAAATCGTCGCTGGGCCAAGAGCGTGACTGTAACCTCTTGATTTTCCATGGGTGAAAAATGCCCTATGGAGTAGGCGCAGCCGCCACTCCACAGGGGC
>CAZXXV010000221.1:4802-7388 GCA_964644725.1 uncultured bacterium | reverse complement strand
GCCTACTGCTTTCCCCAAGGCGTCGTGGGCCAGATGATCTGGGCGAGCGCCAGCAAGACACCCCGCGTGATCTCCCACGTTGGCTTGGGGACCTTCGTCGATCCCCGCCTGGAGGGCGGGAAGCTGAATGCCGCGACACAGGAGGATCTGGTCGAGGTCGTAGAGTTCGACGGCCGCGAGTGGCTCGCTTTTCGGGTGGTCCCCATCGACGTGGCCATCATCCGGGGCACCACGGCGGACGAATTCGGCAATATAAGCATGGAACAGGAGCCGGCTTTCCTGGAGCCGTTGGCGATGGCCCAGGCGGCACACGCTGCGGGCGGTCTCGTGCTGGCGGAGGTCAAGCGGCTCGTGCAGCGGGGGACCCTGCACCCGCAATCGGTCAAGGTGCCGGGGATCCTCGTTGACGGCATCGTGGTAAACCCGGACGCCTGGCAAATCTACGGGCAGGAGCGCTACAACCCCGCCTGCTCGGGTGAGACGAAGGCCCCGCCGGCGGTAGCCCCCGACTGGACGATGGATGAGCGGATGGTCGTTGCCCGGCGGGCCGCCATGGAACTGGTGCGCGGCGCCGTGATCAACATCGGCTTTGGGATATGCGACGGGGTCCCCGTGGTCGCCGCGCAGGAGGGAATTGCCGGGGAAGTCACCTTCACCGTCGAGCAGGGGACGATTGGCGGAATCCCCATGCGGGGACGCGCGCTCGCCGCCCAGGTGAACCCCGAGGCGATCATTGATCAACTCTCTCAGTTCAGCTTCTATCAGGGCGGCGGGTTGGACATCGCCTTCCTCTCTTTTGCGCAGGTGGACGAGCAGGGGAATGTCAACGTGAGCAAGTTCGGGTCGAAGCTTCCAGGCTGTGGGGGCTTCATCGATATCTCTCAGAATGCGAAGCGGGTGGTTTTCTGCGGCCTCTTTGGACGACCGGGAGATGTCCGCATTGAAGACGGCGCAGTGCGGGTGGTGAAGAGCTGCGTGTTCATGAAGTTCCCGAAGAAGGTTGAGCAAGTCACGTTCAATGGGGAGCAGGCTAGACGAAAGGGGCAGCCAGTCCTCTACGTGACCGAGCGCGCAGTCTTCGGCCTCGGCTCGCGGGAGGTGGAACTCCTTGAAATCGCGCCGGGCTGCAACCTGGAGCGAGATGTGCTGCCGGGAATGGCATTCCGACCGGAGATCTCCGCCAGCCTCCGAGTCATGGACGCCGCGGTGTTTCGGCCCGGACCAATGCATCTCGCCGAGCACTGGGCGGCCCGGTCGGGCACCGGCTGAGCCCCACCTGATTTCGACAGACTGGAGGGATCGTGTCATGGAGCGAGCGGCTGCACTTAAGGCGAAGCTGGGTCTTCCGGCCATTAGTCAGATCGGTATCGTCGTGCGGGACATGCAGAAGGCGGTCGAGTACTACGAGCGCGTCTTCGGCCTCGGTCCGTGGACCGTGTACGATAGCACGCCCGACAAGTACTGGTTCCGGGGGAAGCCCTCGCACATGAAGCTCCGGCAGGGGAAGGCGATGCTGGGGGGGATCGAGCTGGAGCTGGTCCAGCCGCTGGAAGGGGAGTCGCCGTTCCACGAGTTCCTGGCAGAGCACGGGGAAGGGCTCCATCACCTCGCCTTCCTCACGGGGGACTTCGATGGGATGGTCCGCCAGTTCGAGGACGCTGGCTTCGAGCCTCTGCTGCGGGCGGAGGCCTATGTCGAGACCTACAAAGGGACCGTGAAGGCCTGTCATTTCGATACCCGGGCGGTCGGCGGCGTCATCTTCGAGGTCCTTTGGAAGTCTTGGCTGTTGAAGTCCGCGTAGCAGCGCGAGACTCCGGGCATCTTCAGTACCCATGCATTCGGCGCCCCCAGGGACGGTCTAGCAGTTCGCGGCCTCTCTCGGCGCCCTCACCATCCTTCCGGTGTTCCTGTTCATGGGGGCCATGCATCGCTTCATGGTCCGCGGCCTGACCCTGGGAGCCCTGAAGGGGTAGCGGGGGCGCTTGCGCCCCGGAGCCAGATGATGTCCCGCATCTGCCCTGACAGTCGCTCAGGGCGCCGGTAGCGTCCCCGACGGAGTACCGGGAGGAACAGTCGATGCCGCTCGCCCAGCCTATCTTCAGGCCCAATCCCGCCGCGCCTTCGTGTCATGCAGCCACGATCGTCGAGCCGGCCGCGGGACACTTGCTCGCCGCCTGGTTTGCGGGGACTCACGAGGGGCACCCCGACGTCGCCATCTGGCTGGCCCACTCCGAGCGCGGCGCCTGGAACGATCCCGTCAAGATCGCCGACGAGCCCGACGTCCCCCACTGGAATCCGGTGCTGTTTCGAGATGGGAAAGAGACGCTGTGGCTCTTCTACAAGATCGGCCCCTCGGTGCCAGCCTGGACGGGGGCCTACATCACCTCAGGCGACGGGGGACGCTCGTGGTCGCCGCCCACTCCACTGCCGGCGGGATTGATCGGCCCGGCAAAAAACAAGCCGATCACGTTGAGCAACGGCGACATCCTGTGCGGGACCTCGCATGAGACCTGGCGATCCTGGGCGTGCTGGGTGGAGAGCAGCTCGGATGGGGGCCGAAGCTGGGTGAAGCATGGGCCTATTGTG
>CAZXXV010000221.1:0-4702 GCA_964644725.1 uncultured bacterium | reverse complement strand
GGTCCGCAGGGGGCGTTGGGGCAGGGCGCCCGCGCTGTCGGGCGCCGTCTGTCCAAAGATGAGGAACGGCGGCCACGGACTCGCGCCGCCTCCGCTCTCGGTGGAAACTGTGCCGAAGCCCAGGGTGTCACCGGGCTGTGACTGCCGGCTGCTCCTGCAATTGAAACGTTTCAGATTTCGCTTGACACGGTGAACCGGTCCTGACTATCTTCTCGGCACCCTGCGGGAACGCTTCGCGGGGTACCCGCCGCGGTTCCTGATCTCTCTCCGACGTGCAGCCGATCGAGGCGGATTGCGGCGCCCGGATTGAAACGTTTCAGTTCGTGGAGCTTCTCGTGGTGGTGACGATCAAGGATGTGGCGCGGGAGGCGGGGGTCTCGATCGGCACGGCGTCCCAGGGCCTGCGGGGGAGCGCCGTCGTCCGCGAGGCGACGCGCCGCCGAGTCCTGGCCGTGGCCAAGCGGCTGCGCTACCAGCCGAGCGCCCTGGCCCGCGGGCTGGTCACTCGCCGGACGCACACCGTCGGTCTCCTCATCTCCGACATCGCCAACCCCTTCTTCATCCACGCGGTCCGGGCCGTCGAGGACGTGGCGCAGGAGAACGGCTACAACGTGATCCTCTGCAACACGGACGAGGACCCGGCCAAGGAGACGCAGTACCTGCGGGTCCTGATGGAGAAACGGGTGGACGGAATCATCCTGGCCACCACAGCCGGAAGCCTGCGGATGGTCCGCGAGGTCCGCTGGCGGCGGATCC
Source organism: uncultured bacterium (assembly GCA_964644725.1). Taxonomy (GTDB): domain Bacteria; phylum Methylomirabilota; class Methylomirabilia; order Methylomirabilales; family 2-02-FULL-66-22; genus 2-02-FULL-66-22. Next base: position 3,946 of record CAZXXV010000221.1, on the reverse strand, counting down.
CGCTGGTCCTCTTCGACCGCGAACTTCCCGGGGTGGCCACCGACACCGCTAAGGTCGACGGTGTCCTTGGGGGGCGACTGGCGACAGAGCATCTCCTCGGCCTCGGTCACCGGCGGATCGCCATCATCCACGGGCCGGTGGTGCGCTCGACGGGGGCCGAGCGGCTGCAAGGGTATCTCTTGGCCTTGCAGGCTGCGGGCGTCCGACCGGACCCCGCGTTGATCCGGGAGGGGAACTTCAAACAGGACAGCGGGCGCGAGCTGGCCCGGCAGCTCCTTGACCTCTCGCCGCCGCCCACGGCCCTTTTCTGCACCAACAACCTCATGACCGTGGGGGCCCTGCAGGCGCTGCGAGAGCGGGGAGTCCGTATCCCGTCCGACCTCTCGCTTGTCGGCTACGATGACATGGAGTGGTGGACGCTGACCCATCCCCCGCTGACCACGGTGGGGCAGCCGGTCTACGATCTGGGGCGCGAAGCCATGCGCCTCTTGCTTGAGCAGATCGGGGCAAAGGGCCGACGTCGCCCACAGCGGGTGGTCCTGAAGCCGGAGCTGATCCTCCGGGAGTCCTGCGGGCCGCCTCCCCGGAAAACCCGCTCCACCGCAGCGTGTCGGCGGGCCCGCGGGGTTCGCCCGGCGGAGGGACGCCAATGACCTACTTGATCGGCATTGACGTGGGGACGCAGAGCGTCCGGAGTTGCCTCTTCGATCTCACGGGCGCGGTGGTGGCCTCGGCCAGCCGGCCCCTCACCACCAGGTTTCCCCGGCCGGCCTGGGCCGAGCAGGACCCCGAGGAGTGGTGGCGCGGCGCGGTGGAGACCGTGCGGGAGGTCCTGCAGGTCTCGCGCGTGAATCCGACGGAGATCGCCGCCCTGTCCTACGACTGCACCGCCTGCACGGTGGTGGCCCTGACTGAGGACGGCAGACCGCTCCGCCCGGCGCTCCTCTGGATGGACGAGCGGGCCTTTCAGGAAGCCGAAGAGGTCTCCGCCACGGGCCACGAGATCCTCCGCTACTGCGGCGGCAAGGTCTCGCCGCAGTGGATGCTGGCCAAGGGCCGCTGGCTGGAGCGGCACGAGGCCGACGTGTTCCGCCGGGCTCGGTGGATCGTGGACGAGGCCGACTTCTTCACGTTCCGCCTCACCGGCCGGATGACGGCCAGCCTGGACAACGCCACGGCCAAGTGGAACTACGCCCGCCCCCTGGGGGGCTGGCCCGCCGACTTCCTGCGGGCGGCGAAGGCGGAGCGGCTGGCAGAGAAGTGGCCGGCTGACGTGCTCCCGGTAGGCCGATCCTTGGGCCGCATCAAAGAAACGGTGGCGCGGGAGGTCGGCCTCTCCCCGGCGACCGTGGTAGCGCAAGGGGGGATTGACGCCCACGCCGGCGAGATCGCCCTGGGCGCGGTCGGTGCGGGGGACCTGGCGCTCATCATGGGCAGTTCCACCTGCCACATGGCCCAGTCGCCGACCCCGGTCTTCGCCAACATCTGGGGGCCCTATCCCGACGCCCTGGTGGAAGGGATGTACACGCTGGAGGGCGGCCAGACGGCGACGGGGAGCATCATCCAGTGGCTGGTCGAGCATTTCGGGGCCGAGGCAGCGAGTCAGGCCAAGAGCCGGGGTCAGGACGTGTACGCCTACCTGGACGGGCTGGCCGAACTGCTGCCACCCGGCAGCGAGGGGCTTCTCGTGCTGGACTACTTCCAGGGGAACCGCACGCCTCACAAGGACCCCCTGGCCCGCGGGACCGTCGTCGGTCTCACCCTCAAGCACTCGCTGGCGCACCTGTACCGCGCGGTGTACGAGGGGATCTGCTTCGGGACGCGACAGATCCTGGAGGACATGGCGGCCCACGGGTTCACACTAGAGCGAATCTACGCGGGAGGCGGCGGGGCCAAGAGCCGGCTCTGGACGCAGATCCAGGCGGACATCCTGGGGCGCCCGATTCACCTGCCCCGGGACAAGGAAACGATGGCCCTGGGTGCCGCCATCTGGGCCGGGATCGGGGCCGGGGTGTTCCGGAGCTACGAGGACGCGATCGGGCGCATGGTTCACATCGAGCGGGCGGTGACGCCGGTCACCGAGCGGCAGAAGGTCTACGATATGCTCTACTGCCAGTACGTGGATCTGTATCCGGCCGTGCGGGCCACGATGCACAGCCTGGCGGAGTTGGGCGCGGCTTCGTGAGGCGCCACGGCTGAACGCACGCGAGGAGGATGCGATGCGCAAACGCAAGATCGGAATCCTGACGTTCTCCGACGGGCGGAAGTTCGCCCACGACCTGCAGTACAAGATGAACAAGGGCTTCCAGGACAAGCTGGTGAAGACGCTGAAGGCCACGGACGAGGTGGAGTGCGTGGCCGGCGAGCTGATATGGACGCCGGAGCTGGCGCGCTCCGAGGCGAAGAAGCTGGCGGCGGCCGGGGTCGAGGCCACGATCCTCAACTTCGCCATCTGGGCCTTCCCGCATTTCCCGGCCATCGCCACCGAGTTCGCGCCGGGCCCCTTCCTCTGCCTCTCTAACGTGAACCCGCAGGCGCCGGGCCTCGTGGCCATGCTGGCGGCGGCCGGCAGCCTGAACCAGATCGGCGTGCTGCACGGGCGGGTGTCGGGCGACGTGGAAGACCCCAAGGTCCTCAAGCAAGTCATGGCCTTCCTGCGGGCGGCCTCGGCCGTGAACCGGCTGCGCGGCATGACCTACGGGCTCTTCGGCGGGCGCTCCATGGGGATGTACACGGCCGTCCCAGCCCTGGACCAGTGGCGGCGCGAGTTCGGGGTGGACATCGAGCACATCGACCAGTGGGAGATCGTCCGGCGCTCCGAGACGATCGACAAAGAGCGGGTGACGCGGGCGCGGAAGTGGCTGGAGAAGCACTGCGGCCAGGTGGCCTACGACGGCAAGGCCCTCACGCCGGAGACCTTGGAGCGGCAGATCCGGAGCTACCATGCCGTGCGCGAGCTGATCGAGGAGTGGGACCTGGACTTCGTGGGGATCAAGGGGCAGCCCGAACTCACCAACTCCTTCTGCACCATGGATCTCACCGAGGCCTTCCTGAACGACCCCTACGACTGGGAAGGGCCGCACGAGCCCGTCGTGTGCGCCACCGAGGCCGACTCGGACGGCGCGCTCACCATGCAGATCTTCAAGGAGCTGGCGGGGACGCCCGTCCTCTTCGCCGACGTCCGGCACTACGACGCCGAGGGCAATTTTTGGGACATGGTAAACTCGGGCCAGCACGCGACCTACTTCGCGGGGCGGTCGTTCGACCCCAAGGTGAACCTGCCCAAGGTGAAGCTGGTCCCCGAGATCTTCTACTTCCCGGCGGGCGGCGCCGCCGTCCAGCACATCGCCGCCCCGGGTGAGGTAACGCTGGCTCGGCTCACCCGGAAGAATGGCAGGTACTGGATGGCCATCGCGCCGGCGGAGTTCCTGGCCTTCCCGGAAAAGAAGGCCATCGCCAAGGCGCAGGCCACGACGGGGGAATGGCCGCACGCCTTCACGAAGCTTCGGGTGCCGCCCGAGCGGTTCATCGCCACCTACAGCTCCAACCACATCCACGGCGTCTACGGCGATTACGTCGAAGAGTTGAAATGGGTCTGCAAGATTCTGGGGATGGAGGCCGAGATCTATGTCTAGTCCCGGTTCAGAACGGAGGCCACGCCTCACCGGGGTCATTGCAGCCCTGCTCACCCCGATGAAAGATGGGGGAACGCGCCTGGATCTCCCGGCCACCGGCCGTCTAGTGGGCTGGCTCGTGGAACGAGGGATCCACGGCCTGTTCATCGCGGGGACCACGGGCGAGGGGCTGTACCTCAGCCCCGAAGAGCATCGGGACCTGACCCAGGCGGTCACGAAGGCCGCGCGCGGAGTGCCGGTGGTGGCCCACGTGGGGGCGCTCACGACGGCCGAGGCAGTGGCGCTGTCCCGCCAGGCCGTCCAGGCCGAGG
>CAZXXV010000220.1:0-7396 GCA_964644725.1 uncultured bacterium | reverse complement strand
AGAATGTTCACGGCGCTGGCGGCTCTGGGCCGGTCGTCGGTGCTGGCCGGCGTCCGACCGAAGAAGATGCAGAAGGCGCTTCCCGGCGGCCAGTAGCCCAGTTCGCCCACGGCGACGATCTCGCGGGCGTCCTTCTCCTGCTTGGCCTCCACCGGGATGGAGAAGTAGATCTCATCTCCCCAGGTGTTCGCGCGTCCCTCGATGGGCAGGGCTTCCCAGATCTGGGTGGCCGTCGGCGAGTCGTTCAGGACGGCCTCGGCGCTCACCTTTCCTGCTGTGATCCGGATCTTGCGCTCCGTTGCCATGAAAGAGTCCTCCTGGTGAGTGGCCTGCGCGCAATCTATCGCATTCGCCGGTGGGGGTCAAGCCGAAGGCGGAAACGCGGGAGAGCGCGAAAGGGAACTACAGGGAGGCATGGCCAGATTGTTTGCCGGGGTGGGCAAGTCGCAGAAAAGCCTCGACGGAGTCTTCGAGTGATGGCTATACTATAGGTGGAAATCATTCCTGCGTTTCGCACGGAGTTGGATTGGGGGAACGGCCATGGACGCCCCATGGGAGAAGGCCGAAGTGAGCTGCCCGAACTGTCTCGAGATCCTCGTGCTGCGCCCGGGCCTGGAAGAGATCTGGTGCCAGCGCTGCGAGGTGGGCTACGACGTGATGGAAAGCCGCAACCCCAGGGACCCGGAGCGAACCGTCCTGGTCCTCTCGAAGAAGCGGGAGGCGCCTGGACGAACCTAATCCAAAGCCGCGATCCCTTCTCTTGCCTGTGACCCCGGCCCTGCGTCGGGGTTTTGTGTTTCTACTTCTTCTTCTGGCCGCCGAAGAGTCCCTGCAGGGCGCCTCCCAAGCTCTTGGCTGCCTCGCCCGTCGCTTGCACCCCTTTTTGTCCCAGGGTCCCCACGCCCTCAGCCACCCCGCGGATGCTCACCCCCAGGGTTTCTGCCATGCCGGAGGCCATGCGCGTGGCCAAAGCTTCTCTGATGGTGAATTGCGGGTTGTTGATATCCCCCTCGATGAGGAAGTTCACCGCGATCTTGTTGTCCTTGTTCTTCAGAAAGTTGACCACGGCCGCGCGGGGGACGCCCATGAACGTGTCCAGGGCGCCCTTGGCCGAGGCAAACTCCAGATCCGAGATGACGACCTTCCCCGGCGCCCGGAGATGATTCTTGCTCACCTCTGATTGCAGGTCGAAATCAAGGGCGCCCTTCTGGACGCGCGTCTCCGCGGCCTTGACGAGATACGGCTGAAACGCCACGAGGTCCACGGACCGGAGTTCCGTCTTCACCGAAGAGTCCTTGGTGGCTACCTCGGCCCACCCCTTGAGCGCGGCGCGGCCGTCCCGCTGCACACCCTTCACCACGGCGGTGAGGTCAAACCGACTCTGGCCCTTCATGCTCGGCACCGTTAGATTCCGCACGGTGGCCTGGATCTTCTCCAGGCGGATCTTCAGCGGGGGCTGAGCCACCGTGGCATCGAAAAGTTCTACCACGCCATCCTCCATCGTGACGCGCGAGACGGCGACCCTTCGGGCAGGCGGGCCGGCCGGGCCCTTCCCCTTTGGGGCCGGTCTCTCCAGCAGGCTGGGAACAACCTGCAGCTTCCCATCCCGGGTCCGCACGGCGGAGAGATAGGGCCGGACGATCGTGATGGAGCGGATCCGGATCGTATCGGAGAGGAGGCTGCGCAGGCTGGGGGCGATCACCACACGCTCGACCGGCAGGGTGTCGGCCGCCGGCCATCCCTGGCGGCCCTTGATGCGGAGGCCATGAACCTCCACCGCCCACCAGTCTAGCTGGATGTCCTTGATCTCGCTCTCCGGCCCCAGGGCCTCCACGACCTTGCCCTTGATGATTCCGACGGCGATCCGGAACCCGGCGATTCCGCCTACGACCAGAACGAGGACCACGACGAGTGCAACGATGCCCTACTTCTTTGCCTTCGAGCTGGCCATGCCTTTCCTGCCTTGCTATGCGTTCAAGATGGCGGTTCTGATCCCCGATCCCCCAGCGCGAGGACGAAGCCTGCGGGGGGATCTTTCTGATGGCTCATAGCTCATGGCTGATGGTAGGAAGCGATGAGCTATCAACCATGAGCTATTTGGCCCGTAGCCGACCAGGGGAAACGAGGGGTTCGCTGCCGACCGATCAGGGTTGGGCAGGATTGAGCGCGAGGATCAGGGCTTGCTGGAGCTGCTCGATAGGGACCGGTTTCGGCAGGACCGTCGTCGCGCCCACCTGCTCGGCGCGGTCAATGACTCGGAGATCTGTGGTTGCCGAAATGAGGATGACCGGAATGGGTGCCAGTTGGGGGTCCGCTTTGAGGGCCGCGCACGTTTCGTACCCATCGATTCCCGGCATCATGATGTCGAGCAGGATGCAATCCGGAAGCTCGGCCTTCGCAAGGGCGAGGGCAGCCTGACCGTTCTCTGCCACCACGACGGTGTATCCAGCCTCTTCCAGGCCATCCTTGAGCATGGACCGGAGCAGGAATTCGTCATCCACCACCATGATTTTCGCCATCGGTGCCCCCTAAGGTTACCTTTCAAATCATAGCCTACCCTTCCTCGCATGTGCATGTCAAGGAAATCGCGCAGCGCCCCTGACACCGCGGGCCGGCTAGGCGCTCCAAGGGGGACGCCCAAAGCCAAAATGAAGGCACAGGAGGGGAGGGTGGTGCCTTGCGGCTTGCGGGAAGCCGCCAGACCGCGTATCGTGCCGCCCGTTTGTGGGGGGTTCATGAGCTAGGCGCGGTTCTGCATCGGCATTGACGTGGGCGGCACGTTCACGGACATCGTCCTGTGCGATGGGCTGGAGAGCCCCGGCGGCGGCGGCTGGGGGCTACCATTTCAACGGTCCATCATGCGGATCGAAGAAGACCTGGCTCGCGGCCTCATCACCCGGGACCAGTCCAAGAACCGGTACGGAGTGGTCCTGAAGCCCGGCACCCTGGTGAAGGACGATCACCTCACGTACCGGGTCCGCCACTATCTGCTCAGGACGCTCGCTGCGGAAGACATCATCGCCGGCGAGGAGTTACTCGACTGAGGGTCCCCTCACGTTTCACGCCTCACGTCTCCGGTTCTCCGTTTCACCGTTTCTCCCGTTCTCCGTGTCTCCTTGTCTCCCTTGCCCCCCTGCGCCCCGGCTCCTCAGCTCCCGGCTCACGACTCTCGGTCCGCCCAAGGCGGATCTGGCGCCAGCCGGTTCCGCAGGGCGGATCCGCCTCTGGCGCGACTCTCAATTCTCTCTTGCTCTTTCCTTGGACCGCGTACTAGGATGGCGCTCCCCCAGCAGCGAGCAGCCGATGGCCATAACAGAGATCTACCTGGATGCCGAAACTCAGCGGATCGCCGACGAGGTACAGGGCGGCTGGGGCAACATCCGGGCATTCGGCCTCTCCGTGGCCGTGACCTGGGATGCGGCGAACGGATATCGGGAATGGTACGAGCCTGACGCCGGACGGCTGATCGGCGAACTGCGCGCCTTCGATCGGATCGTGACCTTCAATGGGCTGCGCTTCGACCTGGAGGTGCTGTCGGCCTACGGGGATGTCCGCGAGCTGCGCACGAAAAGCCTTGACCTGCTGCAGGATCTGAAGCGTCGGCTGGGGTTCCGGGTGAGCCTGCAGAGCCTGGCCCAGGCGACCTTGGGGAAGGGGAAGACGGCCTCCGGCCTGGAGGCGGTGCAATGGTGGCGTTCCGGCGATCCCGCGTTGCGGCAGCGGGTGGTGGACTACTGCAGGATGGATGTGGAGATCCTGCGAGAGGCCGTCGCATACGGCCGCCGCGAGGGGTTCGTCAAGATCCCCTCGCAGGGGCGGGACCTGCCGGTCTATGTGGCGTGGTGAGGAGGGAACGGTCGGCGTCGCCAGCCGCTCCCCGAATTCTCGAGGGTGACCATGATGCCTCACATGACGGATCTATCCAGACTGTATGATGAGATCAAAGAGGCTGCGGCGCAGCACGGGCTTCTGACGTTTCCCGGCTATATCGGGGAGGAACTGCCCGCGGTCTGGTGGCAGGGCGATCCCGATAACTGGTTCGGGTTCCTGATGATCGCCAAGGCGGAAGGCGCGCGGACGGTGTACGTCGGCCGGGCGGTCCTGGAAGAGGAAGACCTCCAGGAGCTGGCAGAATGGGTGGAAGAGAAGACCGGCCCCGGTTCCACCAACGGGGATCGGGCGCGCCTCAAGGAATTCGAGCGATACATCGGCTGCACCGGCGAGGTTCGCCTCGGGTGGATCAAGGACGGGGTCGCGTTTCTGCTGCAGCAGCGGACCGAGTGGTATCAGGAATTCCTCGAGCTCATGGCCGAGACCGAGGAGGAGGAAGAAGATCTGTAGGCGTTCGCCCCGACGGGGGAAAGCGGACCCACCTCGAAATCATCCGCAGATTACGCAGATTACACAGATTGTTTCGGAGTGCTTCCCCCAATGAAATCTGCGGAATCTGCGAAATCTGTGGATAAATTGGTTCTAAGGATGACCGAGGTCTTCACACCGGAAGAGGTTGCGACCCTGCGGCCCTACGTGACCAACGTGGATCGGCCCATCTTCGCCCTGAAGAATCTGCCGGAGGAGGTGGTGGCGGTCCTGTTCGCGTACTACAGCCGCAGCCGCGAGAGCCTGCGGCGGAACCTCCTGAAGCTGATCCAGGAGAAGGACCTGGACCTGGAGGAGCGGCTGCAATGGGCAGCCAAGGATCAGGACGAGCTGGCCCGCGCCCGGCAGAAGGCCAAGGAGTTCCACGAGAAGTGGGTGGTGGGCTACGGCCACGCCTCGGTGGCAGAGCACGCCGTGGCCCACTTGGCCATCGAGGATGTCTCCATCGTCGCCAGCAAGATCATCGAGGACACCCGGCTGGCCTCGTACACCGAGAAGTCCACCCGGTATGTGGTCTTCGACCGGGACAAGTTCTACCGGGTCCCGTGCCTGATGGCCGCGCGCCACGCGCGGCTGTACGAGGACACGTGCGGCTTTCTCCTGGAGAACTATACGCGCCTGACCGAGCCCGTCGTCAATGCCATCAGACGTCAGACGCCGCGCGAGGAGAAACAGACCGAGGGCGGGTACGAGACGGCTTGCCGGGCCAAGAGCTGTGACATCCTCCGCTACGTGCTGCCGGCGGCGACCCTGACCAACATCGGCGTGACCATCAACGGGCGCGCGCTGGAGCACCTGATTACCAAGCTTCTGTCACATCCCCTGGAGGAGTCGCGCGAGATCGGGGCCCTGATGAAGGCCGAGGCGCAGAAGATCATTCCCACCCTGCTCAAGTACGCCGATCGCAACGCCTACATGGCCGAGACCCACCAAGCCGTAGCGGCTCTGGCCTCACAGCAGTTCGCCGGCTGCGCTCCCGAGGAAGCGCCGGACGTCTCGCTGGTTTGGTATCCAAAGGATGCCGAGGACCAGTTGGTGGCGGCCATTCTGTACGGCTACGCGGCTCACCCCTGGCGCCAGGTGCAGGAGCGTGTGGGCACGCTCTCCCGAGAGGAAAAGGCGCGGGTGATCGATGAGTACCTCAGGCGGCGAGGCAAATACGATCAGCCGCTGCGGGCGCTGGAGCATCTGACCTACACCTTCGACATCCTGGTGGACTTCGGGGCCTTCCGCGACATCCAGCGCCACCGCATGGCCACCCAGACCCCGCAGGAACTGGCAGCGATCCACGGCTACCGCACGCCGCCCGAGGTCGCCCGCTACGGCCTGCTGCCGACGTACGAGGAGTGCATGGCCCGCGCGATGGAGGCGTACCGGAATATCGCCCGCGATTTCCCGCGGGAGGCGCAGTACGTGCTCCCCCTGGCCTTCCGCAAGCGGGTCCTGTTCACCTGGAACCTCCGGGAGATCCATCACTTCGTCCAGTTGCGCTCCGCCAAGCAAGGGCACGTCTCGTACCGCCACATCGCCCAGCAGGTCTTTCGCGAGGTCGAGCGCGTCCACCCTCTGCTGGCGAAATACATCCGCGTGGACCTCGAAGGCTACGCCCTCGCCCGTCTGTAGTTGGGGTCCCGATCTCGCCACGGCTGCGCATCACCAGGATATCCCCAGGGCTTAGGCGGTGAGGACTCCCGATCGAGGCACTGTATCGGGGTGGGGAGTTGATCAGGGAAGGACTTCCCGGGGGCCGGACGACCTTCTGACGAAAAGGATTGCACTGGCATCCCGAGGAGGGATCCGCCTCGACAGCGACGAAACGGCCGGGTCCCCGATTACAGGATCAACTCCGCGGGCGCGCCCTGCTCCTGTGGTGGAGGGCCAGCCACCTCTTAGCCGATAGATATCCGATGGAGAGCCTGGAGGAACTGACGAGGCGTAACGATTTCACTGTCCTGATACTTCCCACGGTCCAGGAGGTCCGCATCGCCCGTCACGATGTAGTCCGCCTTCCCCTCCACGGCAGCCACGACGAATTTATCGTCGGCAGGATCGCGGCATATGCGCAGCTGCTGCTTGCCTTCAACCAAGACACTCGACTCGGCAAGCCGCTCAAGCAACTGGCCGGTCTCCTCATCTGACATCCACCGGCGCGCTCGGATCCTTGGGTACTCAAGGACTCGCCGCACCTCCTCCAGGATAGGAGCCGAGAGGACAAGCCGATACTGACCCGTGAACCATGCCCGCAAGACTTGGTCTTCGACCCCGTCTCGGATTAGCACGGCCGCAGCGATCACATTGGTGTCGAGGACCGCGGAGATCACGCCCGGCGTCTCTGCGACTGGCCCTTCTCTGAACGCACAGCCTGAACGGCCTCTCGAATCAGCGATCGGACCCGGGCCGGCGACTCCCGGCGTGTCCGCTCCTGCACCCGGTCAACAAGGGTGATCAACTCTCGGTTCACTGCTCTCCGGCGGACCTCGCGGGTGCCGATGTACAGTCGGAGGGCCTCGCGGAGAAGCTCCGAGCGGGTTCGGCTCTCTTCCTTGGCGACCTCGTCCGCACGGCTGGCTAGTTCCGCGGGCAACGATACCGTTACGACGGCCGTTGATCGCATGTTGACCTCCCCTTTCTGTTCATACTTAGTATGAAGACTACTACCTCGCCTTCGAACGGTCAAGAAGTTGTTCGGTGCGGGCGTGGACGAGGACATCAATCGCTGGGGACCCGTGGCGCGCTCATGGAACTTGTTGCCGTAGTGACGGAGGGACGATGGATGCCAGATGGGTTGGGCGATATCATGGCGGGAGGCGCACAGGGTAGGCCAGCGCTGTCAAATCGAGCGGTCAGGTGCCAAAAGGTCTCCGGTACCCTTTCCAGGAACCCCCACCTCCGCGCCCCTCTGATCCCCGACCCCCGGCCACCGATCCCCGCCTGCTTTCGCCTTGACTTCGCCCTCCGATCAGAGGTAGCGTCTTGGCCTGGTGAGCGGGGAACACCGGCGAGTGACCCGGAGGGG
>CAZXXV010000219.1:0-7416 GCA_964644725.1 uncultured bacterium | reverse complement strand
CCTTCTCCAGGACCTGGATCAGTTGGCGGTTCTGGTACTGGCCGAAGCTGGACTCGATGACCCGGCGGACCGCCGCCGGGTCGCGATAGAGGTCCACCAGGAGCGCGGCCGAGCTGTAGCCCACCCGGAACCGGCTCTGGATCGGCTCGGGCGCGCCCGCCAGTAATTGCCGCGCCTCGTCCTCCGCCTCCGGCGCGTCCAGCGCGATCAGGCACTTTCCCTCGGGATCGATCCCCCGGCGGCCGGCCCGGCCCGCCATCTGGGTGAGTTCGTTCTGCATGAGCTGGCGGAACCCGATGTCGGTCCGCTTCCGGATGCCCTGGATCACCACGCTCTTGGCCGGCATGTGAATGCCCAGGCTCATGGTCTCGGTGGCGAAGACCACCCTGACCAGGCCCCGCTCGAACAGGACCTCGGTCAGCCGTTTGAGGGCCGGCAGGACCCCGGCGTGGTGCAGGCCCGCGCCCCGCCGAAGTCCCTCCAGTAAGAGGCCGTTCACCTCGGTCTCGGGCACGATGCTAGGATAGTCGCGCAACGTGTTGGCGATCGCCTCTTCCACCTCCGCGCGGCGATGCGGTTCCAGCAGGGAGCCCCCATCCTCCAGGAACCGGCGCAGCGCCCGCTCGCACCCCGACCGACTGAAGATGAAGTAGATCGCCGGGAGCCAGCGCCGCTCCTGCAGCTGGGGGATCACCCGGCTCGGGCTGGCGGGACGCCGGCGCCCGCGCCCATGCAGGGCTGCCCGCCGCTCCCACCGCCGCTCGCCCCGGACGCGGACCTCGGGCGTCGCCGCGCGGGCGCGCTTGGGTCCTTCCAGCGGGACGATCTCGCCATCCTGGTCGCAGAGCAAATACTGGAGCGGGACGGGTCGCACTGGGTGATAAATGGCATGGATGGGCCCGTGCACCCCGCTGATCCACGCCGCGATGTCGTGGATGTTGCTCACCGTCGCCGACAGCGCGACGAGTTGGATCGTGGCCGGACAGTTAATGACGATCTCTTCCCAGACCGTGCCGCGGCCCTCGTCGCCCAGGTAGTGGCACTCGTCCAGAACCGCGGAGGCGATATCCTCCGGCTTCTCGGTGAACAGAAGGTTCCGGAGGATCTCGGTGGTCATCACCAGGACGGGGGCCTGGGGGTTCACCTTGACGTCGCCCGTCAGGATGCCGGTGAGTTCGCTGCCGTACTGGCGGGAGAAGTCCGCGTACTTCTGGTTGCTCAACGCCTTCAGCGGGGTGGTGTAGATCACCCGCCGCTGGGCGGCCAGGGCGCGGTAGATCGCGAATTCCGCGATGAGGGTCTTGCCGGCGCCCGTGGGGGCCGAGACGATCACGGATTTCCCGCGGAGGATCTGGCGGATGGCCTGCTCCTGGAACGGGTCCAGGGGAAAGGGATAGCGCTCCCGGAAGGCCTCGAGAAGGTGCTGGTCCTCCTCGCTGAACCGCTCTGGCGTTGCCGTGTCGGAAGTCGGCCGATTCACCGTCGTGATGTCCCTGTGCCGGCAGGCGTCATGTCATCGCGTAGAGGGCACATCCCTGCCCGCGATTCGCGAGCGGCGGGGAGGCTCGAGAGATGGAAGGCAGCCTGGGGCGGGCTTGGTTCAATGGCGCGACCGGGGAACACCGAGGCGCTCACTCGGCCGGCAGGTTGTGGCGCTTTCGAAACTCCCACGGAGGTTCCGGATTGGGGAGCGCCCACAGTCCATACTTCCCCACCTGAGCCTGCCGTTCCGCCACCTCGAGTTCCACTCGCACCTTCGTGACGGGGACGTTGGGGCTCACCCAGGCAAATCCTTCTTTCACCAGGACAAGATTCACATTGATGTCTCCCAGCCACACCACCGCCAGGGTCCGTCCCGACCGGTCCTTGCCGTACGTCTCGAGACGCACCTGCTTGTCCACCACGAGGTCGCGCAGGTAGGTGGCAGCTTCCGGGCCGAAGGGTTGCCCCTCCGTGGGCTGGACACCGGCTCGCCCCGGACGTGGAGGCTCTGGCGGTTCAACGCCCAAGAGACGTAGCTCGTAGCGCGTGAGTTCCGGCGTGACAACCACCAGGCTGGTTCCGTCGGGCACGGTCCGCACCGTGCCCCACAGATGCGCCTCGGCGGACTCGACCGGGAAAAGCGGGCGGCTGGTCTCTGGGGATGCCGGCGGTGCTGGGGACCCAGGCCTGGTCCCCGCCTGGGCGAGGGGCGCCCCTGCCGAGGCCCACGCCGCAGTCAGGATAAGGCAGAACGCCGGAACGACCCACCCGGCGCCCATGGTCCTGTTGACCGGCCGAGCGGAAGATGGACCACAAGGGGACTGGGCGTTGCGAGTCATGATGAAATGTGCTCAAGGGATTGCGCTGAGGCAGCCAGCGGAAACCGGGCAGCCACCGACCCTCACGGCCCATCCGACGTCGCCAGCTTAGCCCCGTCGCTCAGGAGCTATTGCGAGAGCCAGTCAGCGTAAGATCCTGGATCGGCCCCGGATCCCTCCGCGAGGGCGCTGGCTACTCCCCGAGGTCCGGCTTCGGTCGGATGGCCAGGACCTGTTCGGTGTTGACGGCCAGGAAGGGCCGGCGAGCACCCGACGGATCCACCACGTGGGTCAGCGCAATCATCGCGGGCTTGGTATTCAGGAAGTCAAGCAACCGCCCGCCGGCTGGCAGGGTAATGTAGCCGCGGTACCACCCTGTCGGCGTGAGCAGCTCCACCCCCATCTCCTCGCGTTGCACCATTGCCCCGTCCTCTCTCAATCCTCGAGAACCGTTCCTCAATCATCCGTTCACGTGCCGCCCGTGCCAGAAGCGGGCTGCACGTCCTGAAGGCTACCGAATGCCACACGCCGTGTCAACGACGAACACGCGGCATGCCGCCCTTTCCGGCGGAGATGAGACTCTCCGTCCCGTGATGAAGAATCCCGTGGCGTTCCTGGCGGCTTGGCGGTCCACACGCCCTGGGCCTACTGCCGCGCCTCCACAGGGTCTTCGTGATCACCGGCGTGGACACGCCGAGGTGCCGAGCCGTCTCGGCCAGTGAGAACCCTCACTCGGCCACGAGCCGACGCGCCAGCGCCACCCCAATCTGGTCAATAAGTCCACTCCGTCAACAACGTATTACATGGATGGGAAAGTCGCCCGCCCAACGGAACAGCGGATCAGCCGCAGGCGGGACGGCCAGGGGACTCGCCGGACCCTCCGATGGGCCAACTGCGAGCGCGGGTGGACCGCAAGCATCAGCGCGTCGCGTGCCTTCAGCAGCGGCGGCGCGTCTGGCCGTGCGCCCTCCGCTGCACGCGCTCGTTAGCCAGTCCTCCCTCATCTGAAGGAAATAGTGCTGGCTGATCTCCATCCCCGCTGAGCAGGTAGGAGAGTCGCCGGCGATCGGCGGGCCGGCATCGAGCGAGGAGGGCCTTGAGCTCGTCAGGCGTCCGGACCGTCATGCATTCGCGGTCTGGCGCGAAGTAAATCACCACCGGCTTTCTAGCTTCGAGGAGTCTTTGCACATTGAGAAGGGTGCCTCTGCTCTTTCCGTCCCAGAGCATAAAGCCGCAATCAGCGTTGCGGGCCATCTGCGCATCTTTCAGCGCGTAGTAGTCGAAGCCACGCTCCCCGGAGGCTTCGACCTCCTGTACATTCCAACTGCCAAGGTTGTTGCGGCAGGCCCCAGCCATGCTGTAGACGACGACGTCCCGATGGCCTCTATGCGCAAGATAGGCCTGGACAGCCCGATCGCTGCCGTTCGCGTCACCGATCACCACTCGGAGGCCCCGGTCGACAATATTGTCCAGCCTTGCACGAATGACTTCGTTCAGACGCCCGATACGCCGCGAACCGCCAATGAAAACGGTGCTCATGACGCACTCCTCGTGCGCGTCGGAGCGAACGCATAGACGGCTGACACCTTGCCCTTCGTGCGGAGGGCCTCAGTTACAGCGTTGAGGGTTGCACCAGACCGGTACAGATCGTCAACAAGGAGGACCGACTTGCCGCGAAGCGCGGTTGAGGTGACGTTGTGCACATTCTCGAGCAGCTTGATTCGCTCGTGGTAGTCGAACACGTCCTTGAGCTGTTTGGGGCTCTGCCCCCGCTGCACGACATCTCGAAGCGGTACATCAAGTTCTTCGGCCAACCCCGTTGCTAAAAGCAAAACCGGTTGGATCGCTCGGACCTTGCTGGGTGGAACGGGCACTATGGCATCTATCGGAGGCCTCCAGTTTCTGATGGAAGCTGCGGACACGGTGACTAGCTCGTCGAGGGCATTCTTTCGTCCTTTCTATTTCAAACGATAGAGCAGTTCCCCCGCTTCGGTCCGGACCGTATCGAAACGAGGGTGGCCGTACTCATTGTAGCCCACGAAGTTACTGCTCTTGGCGTGGTAGCCCAGTACGTACCCTTCGTTCCAAGACCCCGGTATTCGCATCGGGTGGGTCGATATCGCCACTGCACCCCTCTTGCGCTGGCTAACGGGACGGCGGATCAGCCGCCGCCCTGATGCGTCAACTGCCCCGCGCCGGCGCGGAGCGACGGCCGCGCATGTCGGCGCCTCTATGGATTCTACGCTTTCTGCCTAAGACCCCGCACCTGCCTTTGGGTCAGCCTAACTCGTGCGGATGGGAGCCTCCGAAAAGAAACGGGCCCTCCGGGGATCGGTGTCCCGCAGAGGGCCGCGGACCTTCCTGCGAGCCGGGCCAGTGGCGCCACCATTTGCCTGCTTTTCGTTCCCGGGTGGGCTCACGCGATCGTCCTCCCCCTGGCGCAATCGGAATCGGCCGAACCCGCCTTACCCTACTGCGGATGTTGTCACAGTGTCAAGCGTCACGCGCCTCGCGCAATCCATCGCATCCAGCGGGAACGCCGGCGGGGGCGCGGGGTGTGTCGATTGCCTGTCTTGTCCCGCTCACTCCTCGATAAACTGAAACCTGGTCTCCGGGCCGATGCTGCGGAGGGCCGCCACCAGGAGGTCTGCGGTCGCCGCCACGTCCTTGAGCGAACAGACTTCGATCGGGCCGTGGGTGTATCGGGAGGGAATCTTCAGGGTGAGCGAGGGGACGCCGCTTCCCGCGAACTGGACCGCCGCTCCGTCGGAGGTGATGATCGGCATGCTCCCCTCGATCTGGTACGGGATCCCCTCCCGCTCCGCCGCCTGGCGGCAGAGCGCGATCAGCGCCGGGTGCCCGAAGAGCCCAAAGGGAACCGAGGCTCCCCGGTCCATGACGGAGATGCCGGGGCCCGCACCGAGGGCGCTCGCCGCCTCCGAGAACGTGGTACTGGGGGACTCGCCGAGGCCGTGCCCGAACCCCGCCTGGGAGACGGTTGCGTCGATCCCGATGCACAGGTCCGGTTGGAGCCGGTTCGCGGCCTGCGTCGCCCCCCGAAGACCGACCTCTTCCTGGACCGCCGCCACGAAGATAGCAGTCGCGTAGAGGCGACCACCCGATCGCCGGAGGGCCCGCATCGCCTCCAGCATTGCGAGACAGCCGACCTTGTCGTCGAGAGAACGCCCCGTGACCAGACCCGTCGAAGGGTCTCCCAGCCAGGCGAGTTCCCGATCCCAGGTGACCTGCTGACCGGGCTCGATCCCCAGGCGTTGCGCCTCGGCCCTGGATGTCGCGCCCACGTCAATGAAGAGGGCATCCACCGGCGGCACCGTCGTCCCCAGATCTACATCGCGGAAGGCGATGTGCCCGGGCTTCGAGCCGATCACCCCCACGCGAGGTCCCTGCCCGGTCAGGATCAGCACCCGCTGGGCGTAGGTGAGGTTCGCCGGAACGGACCCGACCACGTCAAAGCGAAGATAGCCGTTCTCCTCGATGTGGGAGACGATCATCCCCACCGAGTCGCTGTGGGCCGGGATCATGACGCGTGGGCCGCCAGGCGCTCCACCCACGTGGCCGTAGACATTCCCGAAGGCATCCACCTCCACCCGGTCCGCCAGCGGTCGCATCTCCTCTAGCAGTCGGCGTGCGATCCCGTGCTCGAACCCGCTCGTCGCTGGGATGGCCACGAGGCTCTTCAAGTTCTCGAACAGCTCCAGGAGCTTTTCCATCCAGCGCCCTCCTCAAGAAGGAGTGCCTGCCATGATGTCAGAAAGGCTGGGCAGTGGAGTCGCGTCCCCATCCCCCGCCTCCGGTTCTCTCACAGGAATCCCTTCGGCTTCTTGGGCGGCGTCGTTTCTTTCGGCATGGCGCCCCTTTCCGAGGCCTTCCCCTCCTCAGCCTTGATGCCGGATTCCTCCAGGATGAACCGATCATCTCCGGGATCGGGCTTGAATTCAAGCTGGAGCTTCTTCGCCTCCTCGACGTAGGATCCCTCCTTGAGGCGGATCTCCCCGTTCGTCGCGACGATGATGGCCGACTCTCCCTGGACGGGACATCGCTGCTCGCAGAAGCCGCAGCCATTGCACCGGGAGGCGATGACGACGGGGCGCCGGTATCCCTCCAGCGTGCGGAAGACGATGGCATTGTACGGGCAGATCTCGTCACAGATCAGGCACAGCTTGTCCTGGGCCCAGACCAGGCACAGGTCCCTGTTGAGGACGGCCGTGCCGACCTTGGCGTGGGTCTTCTCTTCCAGGGAGAGGGAGCGGATAGCCTGGGTCGGGCAGACCTTTCCGCAGACGTTGCAGTTCTGCTCGCAGGCCGCGAAGCGGAGATCCATTTTCGGCGTCCAGAGGCCCGCGAGACCGGATTCCCAAAGGCAGGGCTGCAGCGTATTGGTCGGGCACGACTTCATGCACTCCGCGCATCGGACGCACGTGCGCATGAACTCGGCCTCGGGGAGTGCCCCGGGTGGGCGGATGAGCTGGCGCTTTCCCTGGAGGCGGGTGAAGGGGGTCCGGTCGGCGAGGAACCCGACCGAGAGTCCCCCGGTCACGGAATACAGGAACCCTCTACGCGAGACCTCGACGGGCAGATATTCTCCTCCGTGATCTGACGAGGGAAACGCGGGGAAGGCGACTGCCTTTTGGTGGCACGCCTCGACGCACGTCCGGCATTGAATGCATTCCGACAGGCGAATGTTCTCGGGAACGTCACCAGGGGCGCCCATGGGACAGGCTGCCCGGCACTCGTCGCACGCATTGCAATCTGGGCCGACCCGCCGCTTGAAGAGGCCCAGAGGTGAGATGAAGCCGAGCAATGCCCCTAGCGGGCAGAGATACCGGCACCAGAATCGTGGGGAGAAATGGTTGAGGGCGATGATGCCTCCAAAGATCAGGAAGGTAATGAGCGTCATGTAGTACACGGGCTGGGCGTAGCTGAGGTGGGAGAGGTTGATCCATCCCATTGCCTCGAAGAGTGGGCGAAGGAGGTCGAGGAGCAGGTTCAGCAGGGTGACCGCCAGCGGGAAGAGGACGAACGTGTAGAAGCGCGTAAGCAGTGCCAGGGGATCCAGCAGGTACGCCAGGGAGATGCCGACGAGGGCAGCGCTGAG
>CAZXXV010000218.1:0-7429 GCA_964644725.1 uncultured bacterium | reverse complement strand
GACCGAATTTTTCGGAGGCGCACCTGCTGCTCGGTGACATGGCATACGATGAAGCGATGGCGCACCCCAACGCCGATCCGCCAACAAGATGGCGCACCGTTTTGGAGATTCGCAGACGGTACGAGAAGGTGTTGGCTCTCCCCGGCCTCCCATCCGAGCTTCAGGCTGAGGCCCTCTTCAAGATGGGGCTGGTCTTGGAAGACCTCGAGATGAAGAAAGGGGATGCCCGGGGGTGGTGGGAGAAGGCGGCGGCTGCCGACCCCGCCTGCCGATACGGGAGAATGGCACAAGAGAAGCTCAAGGCGGTGCCCGCGAAATGAGCGGGATGACGGCGGCGGGAAGACCGGAGGTCAGCCGATCATGGGGGCGGCGAGGCGGGGGGCTGCCGCCTCTGTCCGTTCGGCCCATTCCCCTCGCCAGCACCCCGGCAGTGAACGCCCTGACAGTTGACCTGGAGGACTGGTACCATGTGTGCGGAGTGGGGGAGACCGGCGACGCGTCGCAGTGGGACGCGTACGAAAGCCGCGTGAGTCGGAACACCGATCGGGTTCTGTCCCTGCTCCGGGCAGCCGGCGCCCGTGCCACTTTTTTTGTCCTGGGATACATTGCGGAGAGGGAACCAGGGCTCGTTCGCGCCATCGCACGAGAAGGTCACGAGGTGGGGACGCACGGGCACCTTCATCGGAGAATCTTCGAAATGTCGCCGGCCGAATTCGAAGAGGACCTCGCCCGGTCCATGGACGCCATCTCGGCAGCTTCTGGCGGCAAAATGGTCGGCTACAGGGCGCCCGAGTGGTCAATCCGTCCGCACACGATATGGGCTCTCTCCATCCTGAAAAAGAGGGGAATTCTCTACGACTCCAGCATGGTGCCCCTTGACCGGATGGGGGACCGATCCTTTCCGCGTTCCCCCTGTTGGCTTCGCACCGAGCATGGAGATATCGCAGAGTTCCCATTGACAACCGTTCGGTGCTTCGGAGAAGGTCTGCCCTTCACGGGGGGATTGCCTCTGAGGCTGACCCCGTACTTCTACATCGTGTCGAAGATTCGGCGACTGAACGGGGTCGGGAGGCCTGCGCTCGTCTACATTCATCCGTGGGAGTTTGACCCCGCGCAACCACGACTCGCCTTGCCTTGGAGCCGGCGATTCATGCACTATTTCAATCTGTCGGGGACCCCAAGGAAGGTCGCGGGTCTCTTGAAACATCTCCGGTTTGCATCCATCCGAGAGGTGCTGGTCGTCTAGTTGTGGGATCGACAGTATTTCACATCGCTTGCGATTTCCGTCGCCGCCGCCATCGTGATCCTCGGCGGGATGGTGTCCCTGATCTGCTGGCTGGGCTGGGCCGGACTGGCGGGGCTTGCGACGATCGCGGGCGGATTGCTGGCGTGGTTCTTTTGGGGCCCTCGGCCGGACCTGACGCGGAGGGGTCGCGGCGGCGAGGTGGATGAGACGGGGAATGAATAGGCGCGTCGCCATTACCGGGATGGGCATCGTGACGGCTCACGGCGTCGGCAAGGCCGTCAACTGGGAAAAGACCATCGCCGGGGAGTCGGGCATTCGTCCCATCACCCTGTTTAATACGGCGGGCTACAGAACAAAGACTGCGGGGCAGCTTGCCGATCTCCCCGCGGCGCCCTGGAAATGGATCCGGCGCTCCCGCGTGGATCGGGCCTCGACCCTCCTCTATCACGCGCTGTCCGAGGCGCTCGAGGAGTCGGGTCTGTCGAAGGCCGCATGGCGTTCGTCGCCGCCGATCGTGGCCCTGGGCACCACGCTCGGCGGCATGACTTCGGGGGAGCGGTACCACGAAATGTTCGTCCTGAAGGGTCCCTCCCTGGCCCGACCGTCTTCCCTGGTGGACCACCTCGCCCATTGCCAGCCCGTCCACCTGATGCAAGAGTTCTCGATTCCCGGGACCCCGCGGGTGTTCTCGAATGCCTGCGCCTCCGGGGCCAACGCCGTGGGGTATGGCTTCGGCGCGATTCGGGCCGGACAGGCCGATGTTGCCTTCTGCGGAGGCTACGACACGTTGTGCGAGTTCGTATTCGCGGGCTTCCATTCCCTCCAGGCACTGACCCCTGAGCTCTGCCGCCCATTCGACAAGAACAGGAGCGGGCTAGCCATCGGGGAAGGAGCCGGCATCCTCGTCCTCGAGGGGTGGGATCGGGCGGAGGACCGGGGGGCCCGGATCTTCGGAGAGATCATCGGCTACGGTGAATCCAACGATGCGTTTCATATGACGCGCCCGGATCCTGACGGGAAGGCTGCGGCGCTGGCGGTGCGACGGGCCCTCGAGGATGCCGGACTCAAGCCCGAGGCAGTGGATTACGTGAACGCCCATGGAACCGGGACGCCCTTCAACGATGCGTCGGAGACGGCGGCGCTCGTCCACGCCCTGGGATCGAGGGCAAGAGAGGTTCCCGTCAGCTCGACGAAGTCCATGATCGGACATCTCCTCGGCGGGGCCGGCGCGGTGGAAGGGATTCTCACTGTCCTGGCGCTCAGGGAGAAGTGGCTCCCCCCG
Organism: uncultured bacterium; assembly: GCA_964644725.1. GTDB lineage: Bacteria > Methylomirabilota > Methylomirabilia > Methylomirabilales > 2-02-FULL-66-22 > 2-02-FULL-66-22. The sequence continues at coordinate 4,901 of CAZXXV010000218.1, read as the reverse complement.
AATGCAAATTACGAAACACCCGATCCCGATTGCGGCCTCAGGATTGTCCGAAAGGCAGAGCGGGCAGACCGGTTGACCGTCGCGCTCTCGAACTCCTTTGGATTCGGAGGGGCAAACGCCACCCTCGCATTCCAGGCCGTGGGAGCGGATGCGTGATGGACCGTCTTGCCATCTCCGGGATCGGGGTTGTATGTCCGGGGGCCTTCGGGCGGGAGGCATGGGTGCGCGCCTTCTCAGCGGGTCAGGCGAAGGACGACGTCTACCGAGTGCCCGACTTCGCGCTGGAGGCGTATCTCGCGAACGCCCGGTCCTTCTGCAGGGTCGCCGGGGCCACGAAGTTCGCCCTGGCCGCCATGGCCCTTGCCGTCACCGATGCCGGCTTTTCGGCGGGCGCGTTTGGGGGGGAGCGGGCAGGGCTCATCGTCGGGATCACCCATGGCGCCGTCACCTACTCGGTCCAGTTCCACCGGACGCTGCTGCTGGAAGGGCCCCTGGCGGCATCTCCTCTGTACTTTTCTGAATCGGTCCCCAATGCCCCGGCAGGAAACGGAGCGATTGCGTTCCGGATCCACGGCCCGGTGCACACCCTGATCGGGGAGGAGCCGGTCGGGACCCAAGCCATCGATTTTGCCGCGGGCCTGTTGCGTTGCGGACTCGTGGATCGCTGTCTCGTGGTCGGGACCGAGGAATGGAACGAGGTCGTGGCGCACGCCTACGCACAGATCGATCGCGCGGCCCGGAGGAGACCGGGTTCCGGCGATGCGCCCCCGCTGGGTGAAGGGGCCGCGGCCCTGGTGCTCGAATTAAAGAGCACGGCGGCACGCCGGGGGGCGACTCCCCACGCCGTGATTTCGGGATGGAGCCTTGGCTGCCGTCTTAGGGAGCGGATGGAGGATGTGACCGCCGCGACCGTTCGGGAGGCATTCCGAATGACCTCCCATCGCCTCGCGGAGGCGGATCACGTCTTGCCGCCCACGGGACGGTTCCGCAGCGCCGCGACGCGGGGGATTGTCCTGGCGCGCGGGGAAGGGGCCGACCCGCCCAACTGGCTCGATCTCCTTCCCGTGATTGGCAACCCTGCAGGGGCCGCCAACCTCCTCCAGGTGGCCACCTCAGCGGCCTTGATTTCGGCAGGGAAGGTGGGCGGGCCAGGGCTCGCCCTGGCCACGGGGATCGAGGGGACGGTCTCGGTCGTGGTTCTATCCAAGGTCGATCCGGTAAGAGCGTGATGGGTGATTTGACTCAGTCCCTTCGCGAAATCCGGCGTGGGGCGGTGGCGAGATTGCTTCTCGCCGAGATCCTGCATTTGGCGGAGCGGGAGGGGATCCTCGAGCGGATGCGGAGGCATTCCCCCTTTTCCCACGAGGAGCTCTGCCAGGCCCTTCAATCGGAGGTAGGCTACGCTCTCGCGAAGGGGAATCGGCAGCGGATGATCTGCCTGTTGCTCGACCTCCTCTCCGAATGTGGCTGGCTTCGGGAAGATGAAGGGATGTGGCGCTGGGGCCAGGAAAATGCGCGTGCGATCCCCGAGAGTGGTGGCGCGATCCTCTCGGCGGAGGAATCGCTGGCGGCGGCGGCGGATGGCCAGTACCTCTTCTTTCGGGAATGCCTGGAATCCGTCCCGGCCTACCTCCGGGGGGGCGGTCCTTCCGTGCAGTTCGACGAGAAGAGTGCGGTGGCTTGGGAGCGGTTCCTCGGTTGCGCGGAATTCCGGACCTGTCGTTCGTTGCTCCTCGAGCTGATGGAGATCGAGAACCATCCCTCCTTTCGATTGTTGGACCTGTGCCATGGGCCGGGATGGGGTCTGGAAGCCGTCATTTTCCAGTTCCCGGCGATCCGGATCACCGCTCTGGATTTCACGGAGGCCTTCTCCCTCAAGGCGAGAGAACGCGCAGCACGCGCGCAAGCCCACACCCGGCGCATGGGGGATCCGGTCGCCCCGATCACCTGGGTGGGGCCCGACCAGTGGAAAGGGTTCGGCGACCCGTTCCCGTTTCCCGACGGGTCATTTGAGGCGGTGTTCTTCAGTTGCGGGGATCCCTACGTTCCCCACGGCCGGCGGAGCACGGTGTATCGAGAGATCGGTCGGGTGCTGGCGCCCGAGGGGGAATTGGGGATCCTTACCCGGTGCCGTCCGGATGGCGACGCGCGGCACGTCGCATCGTTCTGGCTGCGCATCTCCGCCCTGGCCCACGACTTCGCGGAGAGCGTCTGCGAGGGATGGGAGGGTTTCTCGGAGGCGGAAGAGAACATCCGGGTATTCTCCGAAGTCGGCTTTCAAGGAGGCGTGCCTCATCTGGGCAGCATGAGCTTCCTCGAGTCGTCGCTCTGGGTTCTCAAGAAGAGTCGACGCGATGGCTGATGCGGTGGTCGTTACGGGAATCGGCGTGATCTCTCCCCTGAACCCGGGAGGAGACCGGGAACGTTTCTGGGCCTCCCTCTGCGCCGGGGAGACCGGCGTCAGGCCGATCCGGTCCTTCGATGCGTCGGCCTATCCCTGTCGTGTCGCGGCCGAGGTGGATCGCGAGTTCCTGCGCGAGGCGGGAGCGGAGACAGAGCCGGCACTCCACATGGCGCGGGAGGCCTTCCGGTTGGCTCTCGACCATGCTGGACTCCGGGCGGATGGGAGCGATCCCCGGCGAGCCGGTGTGATTGTGGGCACGGTCCTGGGGGGGACTTCCAGGGGGGAGCGGTACCTTCGGGCGAAGAGGGCGGATGACGGAGAGGTGGCGAAGGGACTCGAGCAGTACCCCCTCCGGTCGATCGCCGCCTGCCTGGCACGGCAGTCCGGTTTTTCGGGTCCGGTCCTCACGGTGTCCACCGCCTGTGCGTCGGGAACCGACGCCATCGGCATCGGATATCGGAGGCTCGCGTCCGGTTCCGCAGATGTGATTATCTCGGGCGGGGTGGACGCCATTTGCGAGCTTTCCTTCTCCGGGTTTTGCGCCCTGAAGGTCCTGACGCCGGATCGGGTGCGCCCCTTTTCCCGGAACCGCAGGGGACTCGCCCTTGGAGAGGGGGCGGCGTTCCTGGTGTTGGAACGCGAGAGCACGGCTGCACGTCGCGGGGCGGCTCCCCTCGGCCGCATCGCCGGCTACGCCTGCCGGTCGGATGCGGCCCACCTCACCGCCCCGCATCGAGAGGGGCGGGGCCTCGCGGCCGCGGCCATCGCTGCCCTCCGGGATGGGGGATGCCGCCCGGAGGAGATCGAGTATGTGAGCGCTCACGGAACGGGGACACTCTATAACGACTGGATGGAAACCAAGGCCATCAAGACGGCTCTGGGGGAGCATGCCCGCGCGGTGCCGATCAGCTCGGTCAAGGCCGCCCTCGGCCACCCGTTCGGCGCGGCGGGCGCGATGGAGGCGGCGGTGTGCCTCCTGGCCATCCGTGACGGGATCATTCCCCCGACCGCCAACTTCGAAGAGCCTGATCCCGAGTGCGATCTGGATTTCGTGCCGAACGTCGCCAGGAGAGTGACCGTGCGCACTGCCCTCTCCGTGTCTGCGGGGTTCGGAGGGCAAAACGCCGCGTTGCTGATCCGGGGAGGCGCCTGATGAGGCCATCCGTTCGGGTCTCCGGAATTGGGATCGCCGCGTCGCCGGACGACAGGACGAGGGTGGCGGTGAGTCCTGGCTCCCGGCTCTCCGCGGCCCTCTCGACCCTGCCGCAGGGTGGGTCACCGGTGCGCCTGTTTCATCCCATCGAGGAGATGGCGTTCCTGGCGGCGTACGATGCCCTGTCGCTCGCCGGAGTCGCGCTCCCTGTCGGGGGGGAAGGCATTGGGATCGCGCTTGGGGTGGAAGAGGGGATCGACGGGATCAAGGCACGCTATTACCAGGGGGTCCTGAGTGACGGGCCGCTGGGTGCAAGCCCCATGGCCTTTCCCCTTACGGCTCCCAACACCATTGCCGCACGGATTTCCATCCTACTCGATCTGCGCGGAGAGAGTCTCACGGTGTGTGGGGGGAGCCTTTCAGGCGCCCAGGCGATCGGTCTTGCCATGGAGGCGCTACGCGAGGGGCGATCCGTGGGCGTGCTGGCGGGCGGGGCGACGTCCGTGGAGCCCGAATTCCTCGACGCCCTCTGCCGCGTCGGCCGACCCGATGGCGGGCCGCCCAGGGGCGGGGCGTGTTTGCTCCTTCTCGAGCCCCAGGCTTCCGCCGGAAAGGTCGATGGGATGGCGGAGCTGATCGGGTATGGGGAGGGGTTCGGCCGGGACGAGATCAGCGACGCGGTCCAGGGCTGCCTGGAGGATGCCGGGCTCTCCCCGGGGCAAATTAGCTCGGTGCGGGTGGCGTCGGTGCAGGACTCTCGTCTCCTCCCCGAGGCGCTCCGTCGGGTGGGCGCGAACGCGCCGATCGCCAGGTCTCCCGCTTCCAACCTGTATTCCGCTTCCTTCCCCGCGGCCGTGGCGGAAGCTGCTACGCAGGCCGCGAATGGGACGCCGGGGCCGGTGCTCGTCGTGGGAACGGATTGCCTGGCAGGCGCATCGGCTGCCCTCGTCCGGGGCGGAGGGCGGCGATGAGTTTCTTCCCGGACATCTATGCTCTGCCGTCTTCCGAGATGACGCGAATCCAGGAAGAGCTTTTGCGGGAAACGATCTCCCGGGCCGCGCGTACTTCTCCCTTCTACCGGAAACGCTTTTCCAGTGGGGAGGCGGATGCAGCCGGTGTCCGGACGTTGGCAGACCTCCCGCGCCTTCCCCTCACGTCCAAGGAGGACATCCAGGAACGGAATCAGGATTTTTGGACCGCTCCGAGGGAGCACCTGATCGAGATCGTTGCGACCACGGGGACGACGGGGGAGCCCGTCTACATCGCGATGACGAACCAGGATCTGGAACGCCTGGGGGAGAACGAGCGACGGGGGTTTTCCTGGCTGGGGGCGAAGCCCGGCGA
>CAZXXV010000217.1:0-7438 GCA_964644725.1 uncultured bacterium | reverse complement strand
AGCAAGGTCGAAGCCGGGAAGTTCATCCTCAAGCCCGAGCCCCTCCCGGTTACCCAGACCCTGGAGGACGTCCTGGTGATCGCTCGCGGCCTCGCCAGCAAGAAGGAACAGGAGATCCGGACCGACATTGACCCCGAGATCCCTCCGCTGACGGCCGACCCCGTGCGCTTCAAGCAGATTCTCTTCAACCTCCTCAGCAACGCGGTGAAGTTCAGCCCCAATCGTGGGACGATCACCCTCCGGGCATATCAGAAGGCAGAAGGCACAAGGCAGAAAGCAGACGGCACAGCGCAAGACGTGAGCGAGGTGGCATCGCTGCCTTCTCTGGTGATCGAGGTGAGGGACAGCGGCGTCGGGATCAAGCCCGACGATCTACCGCGCCTCTTCCAGGAGTTCGTCCAACTTGAGACAACCCAGGGCCAGCGCCATGAGGGGACTGGGCTCGGTCTTGCCCTCACCAAGCGCCTCGTGGAACTCCACGGCGGCCGCATCTGGGCCGAATCCGAGGGCGAGGGCCGTGGGAGCACCTTTACGCTCCTTCTACCGTTCGACGGGCCGGGAGGATGAATGGAGAGGCGAGAAAGCAGAAGGCGGAAGGCAGGAGGCAGAAGGCAGGAGGCAGAAGGCAGAAGGCAGAAGGCAGAAGGCAGAAGGCGGATGGTGGGAGAGGCAGGCTTCGGCATACGCGGATCTCGCCGGCCCGACGGGCACCCGGCTCGGCGGAAGGGGCAGAGAGCCGAAGGCCGGAGGGGGAAGCGGACCGCAGGCTTTCCCTGGACCCTTCTGAGCCACAGCAATTCACAATCTGTCAGTGCAAGCCACAGATGGGGCCTGTTGTCGATGAGCCTCCTTCCGCGTGGGCAGAGCTCCTGAAACCATGTTGAACGACCTTAATCGGCAGAACGGCATCAGCAGGCGGCTGTTCCGGTGGCGCTACACCATTGTGAGCCTGACTGTTCTCGTCGGCGTGGTCGTGTCGTTGGCCGCGTTCCTCAAGGAGTGGAGGGACGACCGTTTGAGAGTCGAAGACGCGTTTCGGCGAGAAGCCGCTTTGTTGGACGATAGGTTTCGGGACGACATCCAAAACAACCTGGATGACATCACGTCGGTCGCGGACCTGTTCCACGCCGTCGGCCCGGTGGACCGGCGGCAGTTTCGCGACGTCGCGGCCCCCCTCCTGTCCCGCCATCCCACGGTGCTGGCGATCGTCTGGGCCCCCCGGGTGCCGCACGCAAGGCGGGCTGCGTTTGAGGCCGCCGGGCGTGCGGAATTGTCTCCCACCTTCCACATTTTCGAGCGGGATGCCCAGGACCGAACGATTCCGGTCGGCCAGCGCGCGGAGTATTTTCCGGTCTACTACCGCGAATCCCTGGCCGAGCCGGACCCTTCCCGGATCGTGGGGCAGGACTGGGCGGCCGTACCCGCCCGCCTGGAGGCGTTGGAGCGTGCGCGCGACACGGGCGCGCCAGCGGCCACCGCGCGCGTCCCGATGCTCCAGAGACGGAGCGGCATCCACGTGTACTGGCCGATCTACCAGCAAGGGGCACCCCGGGGCACCGTTGAAGAACGCCGGGCGAACCTCATCGGGTTCGTCGGGGCGATCTTCTGGCTCGACCAGATGGTGGAGACGTCCGTGAAGAAGCTGGGCCCCCGAGGGATCAATGTGGATCTCTTCGACGAGGGGGCCCGGGCGGACGAACGTCTCTTGTACCACTACCCTTCTGCCCGCTTGGGAGATACCGCGCCCCGCGTCGGCGCGATGGAAGAGGGGTCGGCGATCCGTGCCGGCCTGCACTGGGCCACCACGTTGGAAGTCGGTGGACGGCGATGGTCACTTCTGTTCCACCCGACCGCGGACTTTCTCAGCGCGCACCGAAGCTGGGGGATGTGGTGGGTCCTGGGAGGGGGGTTGTTCGCCACTGCCCTGATCGGCGGATATGCATTCCTATTGGCCGGGCGCTCTGCCGAAGTCGAACGGCTTGTCGTCAATCGCACTCATGAACTCAGGCAGGCCAATGAACAATTGAAGGACGAGGTCACTGAGCGAAAGCAAGCGGAGGACGCCCTCGGCGAACGCATGAAACAACTCGAGGCGATCCGCACCGTCAGCACAGAGATCACACGGGAACTGGACCTGACGCCCCTGCTCGACCTCATCACGCGCCGGGCGGCGGAGCTGGTCGGCGCCATGTCGGGGGTTGTTTACCTCTGGGACGAAACAGCCCAGGTCCTCATCCCGCGGGCGTGGCCCCGCCTCGGGGAATGGATCGGTGACGTCCGCCTGAAACCGGGAGAGGGGATCAGTGGCACCGTCGCCCAACGGCGGACGGGGATGATCATCAACGACTACCGGGCTTCCCCGTATGCGCACCCACTCTTCGTCGAACGAACCGGAATCACCGCCGTCCTGGCGGAGCCACTCCTGTATCGGGACCGACTGGTGGGCGTCATCACGATCAACGACGAGGGGAGTCGCCGCCCCTTTACGGACCAGGACCGCGAGATCCTCTCCCTCTTCGCCGCCCAGGCCGCCATCGCCATCGAGAACGCCCGGCTGCACGCGGCGGTGGGGAGACGGGCGGAGCAGTTCGCCACCCTCACGCGCGTCACCCAATCCCTGATGGCCTCCATGGACCCCGGGACGGTCGGCCAGGAGATCATGGCCGCCGTCCAGGCCCTGATGCCTGGGGCGGCCGCCCGCCTGTGGAATGTGCGGGAGCAGGACGAAGTCCTCGAGCTGATTGCCAGCGTCGGGCTTCAGGATCCGCTGGGCGGCACCGTCCGGTTCCGGCTGGGGGAGGGGCTGGCCGGCGTGGCGGCCGCCACCCGCGCCCCGGTCATCAGCCGGGACCTCAACCAGGACCCCCGCTTCATAAACAAGGCCTGGGCGGCGCAGGAGGGCCTGGTTTCGGCCATCCTCCTTCCCCTCATCGTGGGGGAGCGGATCCACGGCATCCTGAGCATCTGCACACGCGAGCCCCACGACTTCAGCGAGGCTGAGATGTCCCTGCTCCAGGCGCTGGCCGCCCAGGCGGCCGTCGCCATCGAGAACGCTCGGTTGTACGGCGAGGCGCTGGAGAAGACCGCGCGCCTGGAGGGGCTGACGCGCACGAGCGCGAAGGTCACTGGAACCCTTCGACTGGAGGAGGTCCTGGAGGCGATCGTCGAGGAGGCCGCCAAACTCCTCCGGGTCGAGGGCGCCGGGTTCAGGCTGCGCGAGGGGGATCGGCTGGTCCTGGGCAGCACGTACGGGCTCGCCCGCCACGTGATGCTCGCCCCCTCCGTCCATGTGGGGGAAAGCCTGAGCGGCCTGGTGATGGAACAGGCCCGCCCCGTCGCGGTTCCGGACATTCGCGAGCTCGAGCGCTCCCTCCTCCAACACCAGGACGCCGCCCTGGCCCATGGTGTCGTGGCCCTACTCGGGGTGCCCGTCCGATACCGGGACCGGATCATCGGCGTGCTCAATGTGTTCGGGAAGGAGCGGCGCACGTTTTCCGAGGAAGAGATTCGTCTGCTCGGCGTCTTCGCAGATCATGCCGCCATCGCCATCGAGAACGCCCGACTCTACCGCGAGATCCAGCAGCACGCCGCCACCCTGGAGGCCCGGGTGAAGGAGCGGACGGCAGAGCTGGAGGAGGCGCTGCAGGTGAAGTCGCAGTTCCTGGCCAACATGTCCCACGAGCTACGAACGCCGTTGAACGCCGTCCTCGGTTTCTCCGAAATCCTCCTGGGGCGGGAGCCTGGCGACCTCACGCCACGACAGGAACGATACCTCCAGTTGATCCGCAGAGGTGGCGAGCGGCTCTTGGAGCTGGTGACGGATCTGCTCGAGATGGCAGAAGCACAGGCGGGCCGGGCGGCGTTCCAACTCGAATCTCTGCCGGTGGCCCAATTCTTTGGAGAGATCCTGAGCTCTCTGGCTTTAGTTGCGAAGGCAAAACGGGTGGAGGTGTGCACAACCCTTGACCCAGAGCTGCCCGCCATTGTGGCGGACGGCCGGAAGCTCCGCCAGGTTCTCCATCATTTGGTCTCCAACGCCATCCGGCACACGCCGGCCGAGGGACGGATCACGGTGTCGGTGGGCCGGGTCAGCGCGCCCGAGGGGGAAAGGGTAGAGATCACTGTGGGCGACACTGGCGTTGGGATCCGCCCGGAGGATCTGGAGCGGATCTTCCGCCCCTTCGAACAGGCGGACTCCTCGGATAGCCGCCAGTACGGAGGTGCCGGGCTGGGGTTGGCGCTGGTTCAACGCCTGGTGGAACTGCACGGGGGCCGCGTGTGGGCGGAATCCGAGGGCGAGGGTCGCGGAGCGCGCTTCATCGTTCGGCTGCCGCTGCTCGCCGCCCCGCTGGCTGCGCGGATTCTGGTCGCGGACAACGAGGCCAAGGCCCTCGAGGCTCTCTGCGCCGCCCTCACGGATGCCGGCTATCGAGCGGACCAAGCCCGAACCGGAGCTGAGGCCCTGGAGCGACTGGCCGCCACGACTTTCAGTCTGCTGGTCCTGGACGTTGACGTTCCGGACGGAGATGGGTGGAAAGTGTTGACGCAAGTGCGTGAGACGGAGCGGACCCGCAGCCTGCCGGTCTTGGTTCTCACCGGGTTGGGCTCCGTGAGCCCTGATCAGGCTCTGGCCCTAGGCGCTGACGAGTTCCTGGCGAAACCGGTGTCCGCTCGTGTCCTCGTGGAGACCGTAGCTCGCTTGCTGGCGCGGCCCGGGGCCACCGGCGCCGCGGTGGAGGAGAAGGCGTGACTTTCGTGGGCTTCTCCGAACGAATAGGGGGTTCAGTGGGTCAGCGGTCCGGGTCTTCGAGAATTCCCATGACCGGCCGAACCGCCCAACCCTCGAGCAATGGGAGGATTTCCTGACGGGGTGCATCGGTGCCACTCGTCCTGGTCGTCGAGGATAACGCCGTCAATCTGGAACTCGTGGTCGCCCTGCTGGAGCAGGAGGGCTGTCGGGCCATCACGGCTGAGACGGCCGATGCCGGCCTCCGCCTGGCTGCAGCGGAGTCGCCGGATCTCATCCTCATGGATCTCCAACTCCCGGGCATGACCGGGTACGAGGCCACTCAGAGGCTCAAGGCCAATCCGGCCATGGCCGCCACTCCCGTCGTGGCGATCACGGCGAGCGCCATGCGGGGCGACGAGGCTCGGGCGCAGGCCGTCGGTTGCGATGCATACCTGACGAAACCACTGGACGCGCGGCTGTTCCACGAGACGCTTCACCGGCTCCTCCCCACCAGTGACAAAGGGACCGAGTGACAAAGGGATAAGAAGAACGGGGAAGGGGCGCAGAGGAGCAGCGCAGGGACCGAGGGACATCTGGAAAACGAAAAGGCAAGAAGGTCAGCCTCTTTATTCCTTGGTTCCTTTGTCACTCTGTCCCTTGATCGAGGAGGCGCGGCATGGCAGAGACCATCCTGATCGTGGATGACGAAGCCGCCAATCGGGAGCTCATGGAGGCGGTCCTCACCGAGGCGGGCTACCGGGTGGCGCAGGCCGAGGCTGGCCCGGCGGCCTTGGCCCGGGCGACGGCGGCGCCCCCCGACCTCATCCTGCTGGACCTGATGATGCCGGGGATGAATGGCTTTGAGGTCTGCCAGCGGCTGAAACAAGATCCCGCGACGGCGAGCGTGCCCGTCATCGTGGTGACGGCGCTGGGGCAGATCCGCAGCAAAGAGGCGGCCCTGACCAGTGGCGCCGACGATTTCCTGACAAAACCAGTGGGGATCGAGGACCTCCTGGCCCGCGTGAGGGCCATGCTGAAGGTGCGCCGCATCCGCCAGGACCTGGACCGAACCCTGGCCTACCTGCACGAGCTGGACGCCGCCCGCCACGCCCAGCGGCGGGAGTCCCTGGCCAGTGTGGTGACCGGGTCCCCGCTGCCGCCACAGCCGGTCCTCACGGCGCCTCCGATCCTCCTGGTGGACGATGAGTTGCTCACCCGTGATTTCTACAGCGACTTCCTCAGCGAGCACGGGTTCCAGGTCGTGGTAGCCCGTGACGGCGTCGAGGGTCTGGATTTGGCCCGCCAGCACCCGCTGGAGACGGTGATCCTAGACATTATGATGCCCGGGATGTCCGGGCTGGAGGTGCTGGAGCGGCTGCATGCGCAAGACCCCGATCTCCCGGTCATTATGTTGACCGCCTTTCCCAGTTCCTAGAACGCCATCGCCGCGCTGAAACTGGGGGCCTTTGACTTCATCGTCAAGGGGCTGGGCCACGAGCTGATTCTCCTGGCGGTTCACCGGGCGGTCCGACATCGGCGCGAGGTCCTTGCAAAACGAGAAGAGGTTGCACAGCTCCAGTCCCGCATCGCCGCGCTGGAAAGCGGCCTCCCCACCCGGTGAGCGCCTCCACCCCGGATTATGAGGCAGGACGCCAACCCTTCAATCCCAGCGGCGATGCTGCTTGCGCGGCAACCCGGCGTCCCCCCGCGGGTGAATCCCATTTGCTGCTCCAGGCCTGGGCGTGTATGCTGACGGCCACATCACGGCCGGTTTGGCACCTCCGTTCCTGGCACGCGGGGGGGCACCGGATGGCGCTGGACGCAAACGGCTTCCGAAAGGTGATGGGGTTGCGGGCGGCGGGGGTGACCGTGGTGACCACGCGGGACCGGCACGGGGAACCGCGGGGACTCACGGCCACCGCGGTCTGTTCCGCCTCGCTCTCGCCGCCCCTGATCCTGGTCTGCATTGACCGCAAGGCGGAGTGCCACCAGGCCATCCAGGAGGCCGAAGTCTTCACGGTGAATCTCCTTCGAGAGGACCAGGAGCCGCTCTCCCGGCACTTCGCCCGGAAGTTCAAGGGCATCCCGCACTCCTCGGGGATCACTGCATCGCCCATCCTGGCCGATGCCCCGGCCCATGTGGAATCCCGGGTCCAGGCTCGATACCCCGGCGGCGATCACACCATCTTTCTGGGCGAAGTCGTCGGCGCCGGCGTCGCGCCGCTCGATGATGCCGGATCCCCCTTGCTGCATTGGGGGGTACGGCCGTCCGACCAGCGCACTGCCCGTTGACGCGTCGCAGTGCCGCATCCCACAGCGTTCGGATGTTCGAGGGTTCGATTGTTCGGGTGTTCCTGCGCCCCGCCTTCCCGTCCCCCCGAAGGCCCGAGCGCTCTTGACCGCGCCCAGGTCTCGCCCGTCCCGTTTCCTCCTTTACAGCCTAGCCCCATCTTGGATAGACTATTCTCATTTGGAGGGCACGCGCATGTGGCGTAGGGCCGGGTGGAAATTGAGCCTGCGTGGCAAGCTGCTCGTCATGATGTTCGGGCTGCTGATGCTCGTCCTGGCCACGCTGTTCTTCATGTACTGGCAGGCGGAGAACCGGCTCATCGCCCAGGTCGAGCGGCATACGACGGATCTGTCCACGGCGATTCAGATCAGCGTGGAGCGGCTCACCTCCAAGGGCCGGACCAGCGAGGCGCGCCTCCA
>CAZXXV010000216.1:0-7457 GCA_964644725.1 uncultured bacterium | reverse complement strand
CTAAGGCAAATCGCAATCCCCACGCATTCCCTGACAGGACATGCCTTCCCTCCTTCAGCGTTTCCAGAGGAATCGGTGAAAGGCACGAGCTGGAAGTGATGGTGGGTCCGGGCCAGGTCACCTAGCGGGCGATGAGCACCTTGCCCACGTGCTTCCGGAGCTGGGTCAGGACATTCGGGGGAAGATGGGCATCCGTGATCACGGACGTAAAGGCTCGGAGAGGGCTGACGATGGCGAGGCCCGTGCGCCCGAACTTGGTGTGGTCCGCAAGAAGGTAGCTCTCTCGGGCTGCCGACAAGACGCGGCGCTGGAGGGCGGCCAGGTCCAGATCGCTGTTGGAGACCTCCCAACGCGGAGTGATCCCGGTGGTCCCCAGGAACGCACGGTCCACCCGGATCTCTGCCAGCGCCCTTTCGGCAAGCGAACCCGTGACGGAGCCACTGCCCGGGCGGGCGACGCCCCCCAGGGCCACGACCCGGATCTCCGGGCGGCTCCACAGCTCGGCGAGGACCTGCACGGAGTTGGTGACCACCGTGAGGTCGCGGACGGTACGGAGGGGATGCGCCATGGCCAGGACGGTCGTCCCCGCATCCAGCAGGATGGTCTCTCCCGGCTGGACCAGGGCTGCCGCCGCTCGGCCGATGGCTGCCTTGGCCTGGAGTTCCAAGCGCTCGCGCCTTCGAAATGGGACGTCTCGCGGAGCGGCCAAGGCCACCGCCCCCCCGTGGGTGCGTCGGAGGACGCCCTGTCCGTCCAAGAGGGTGAGGTCCCGCCGGATCGTCATCAGTGACGCGCCCACCTGGCGGGACAGCTCCTCGACCGACAGGATCCCCCGGCGGTTCACGAGTTCCACGATCCGGGCCCGGCGCTGTGCGGCGATCATGCGCGGCATGGCCCGTCCTAATACCCGATCCCACCGGCCAATGCAAGCGAAATTGTTCGAACTCTCAATAATCAACCAGAATCGCACATTTTCGCTTGACACTGGGCTTCGCTTCGGACTATGGTTTCCCCGCGTTGCGATCTCCGCCCTGCTCCCGTGGGTGTCCGGTATCCCCCGCAGGAGATGATCCCGTGGGTTCACCCTGCCTGGCAGGCAAGCCCTGTTCGCCAGTCCCGGCCGTATCTGTGGAGGCGCTTGGGACAGGTCGCGTCCCGCTTCATCCCCAGAGACCCCATGGGCAGGCTGGACCCCCATTCCGCCGCGGCCAGGGGGCAGGCGGCCGGAGCGGATCGGATGAAGGTACTTCGGTCTTCCAATGAGGAGGTTGCAGTCATGAGAATCCTCACGGTTGTCATGTTGGGAATCCTGCTCCTGGGGACGAGCGCAGGATTCGCCGCCGAGAAGGTCGTCGTCATGGTGCGGACCGGGGTGGAGGCCGACGCCATCCGGGCCGTGGCGCAAGCCTACACCAAGGCCACGGGCCGGCCGGTGGAGATGATGGAGATCGGCCGGTCGGCGTATTACGCGACCCTGCACACACAACTGGTGGCCGGGACGGATGCCTTCGACCTGGCCCAGGCCAACGACGTGGATGTGGGTGTGCTGGCCGAGGCGAAGGCCATCGCACCCATCGGTCCGTATCTGGAAGACCCGCGCCAGACCGACGCGAAGACGTTCGACCCCAAGGACATCGCCTTCAGCTACAGCTACAAGGGGCAGGTGTACGCCCTCCCCTTCGACGTCAGTACCCACTTCCTTTACTACCGCAAGGACCTCGTAAAGACCCCGCCTGCCACCTGGGACGAGTATTTCGACGAGGCCAAGCGGTGGACCCGGCGCTACACCGAGAAATCGGCGACGATGTTCGGGGCCTCTTTCACGGCCCTGGCCGGGTCGGAGCAGCCGAAGGTTTTTTACTCGGTCATGTGGAGCATGGGGGCATGGATCATCGACGACCAGGGACGGGTGGGGGTGGACAGCCCGGGCGCTCTCGCTGCGGGCGAGTTTTACGCCAAGCTGCGGGATGCCAAGGTGCTCCCCCCGGACATCTTCTCCTGGGGATTCTCCAACGTGAGTGACGCCCTGGAGACGGGCATCGTGGCCATGGCGGCCCCCTACTGGAACGCGGCCTACCCGATGATCAAGTCGGGGAAGAGCCCGCTCAAGGGTGAGATCGCCATCACGCTGGTCCCGGGCGTCCGGAAGTCGGACGGAACCATCTACCGCACCCCCTTTCAGCAGGGGAAGGTCCTCCTGCTGAACGGCAGCTCCAAGCGGAAGGCCGATGCCTGGGCCTTCTACCAGTACCTCACCTCGAAAGAGGGGATGCGGCTGATGACCAAGGCAGGGGGGACGCCGTCCCGCTTCTCGATCCTGCGGGACCCGTCCCTCCCGCTTCGGGAGTACTACGAACTCATGGAGGCCTCTCTCAAAATCGCCAAGGGGGATCCCGCCCCGCCGTTCTACCTCAAGCAGCATGAGGCTATGAACGAGGCGCTCTCCAATATCGTGACCGGAAAGGGGGAGGTGAAGGCGTCCCTGACCCGCGCCGGGGAGACGATCCGGCGACTCCAGCAGGGCAAGTAGGATAGCGTCGGCCCATGCAAGACGTCAGGGGCGAGACCGCCCGACTCTGGCTCTTCGACATCGACGGCACGCTGGTGGCACCATCCGACGACCAGCTCCACGCCTGGGTCGCCACGTTCCGCGAGGTCTTCGGGCTGGAGGCTTCCCCCGCAACGATCACCGCGCACCTGGGCAAAACCTTCGCAGAGATCGTGGGCGCAGTGGCCCGCGCCCACGGCCAGCCGGATCCATCGTCCCGGCTTCCCGAGGCCCTGGCCACCTACACGCGGCATGTCCGTAATGGGCTCGCATCCGGGCCGGGAAGGCTGCTGCCGGGAGCGCGGGAACTCCTGGGGTTCCTCAAGGCGCACGGGAACGTCGTGGGAGTGGTCACGGGGAACTTCCCGGAGGAGGGCGAGCCGAAGCTCGTCGGGGTCGGTCTCCGGTGGCTCCTCGACTTTGTGGTGTATGCGGACCTCGCCACCCCGGCGCGGGATAGCCTGGTCCGACAGGCCCTGGTTGCCGCCAGGTCTCTGGGTTTTCAGGGCGACTTTGCGGAGACCGTGGTGGTCGGCGACTCGGTATATGACATCGCGGGCGCACGGCAAACCGGCGCCGCGGCGATTGCGGTCTGCACGGGCCTCACGCCGCCTCACGCCTTGACGGCGGCGCGGCCGGACCTTCTGGTTCCTGATCTCACGGCCCTCCTCACCACCCTCAGGCAAACGGGTGCCCGATGGATTCCCAGCGCCCGCCGCGGCTGATCCCCAGCCTGGGCATCTGGACCTTTGCGCTGGCCGGGATCTGGGGCGCCATCTGGGCCCTCCTGCCGCCCGGACCGCCGGCTGTCCTCGTGAGCGCGGCGGCCTTCGTCGTGCTCTACCTGATCCTGATGTGGCGCCTGGGGGATGCCTACCTGCGTTTCACGCTCCTCATCCCGACCATGGTCCTGCTCCTGGCGGTGACCGTGATCCCCATCGCCTTCCTGGCCTACCTGGCCTTCTTCCGGGTGACCATCCTCAACTTCAGAGGGCACTGGCCGTTCGCGGGCTTCGACAACTTCCTCAGCGTGTTCCGGGATGACTCGCTGTTCTTCCCCACCCTGATTCGGACTCTCGAGCTCCTCGTGCTGGGATTGTTCTTCCAGTTCGGTCTGGGACTTGGGATGGCCCTGTGGCTCAATCGCCGCGTGCGATTCGAATCGCTGCTTGCGACGCTGATCCTGCTGCCCATGATGACCAACAGCATCGTGGTCGGGATGCTGTGGAAGCACATGCTCAACTTCTACAACGGCCTCTTGAACCTGCTCCTCACGCTGGTCGGGCTGCCGGGGTTCCCGTGGCTGACTCACGCCCCCATCGAGTTCATTCAGGCCCTCCCGGCGCTCGGCCCGTGGCTGGTGGAGCATCTCAACGCGAACTACGCCTTCCTCAGCATTCTCATCACCAACACCTGGCAGTGGATGCCCTTCATGTTCCTGCTCCTGCGGGCGGGGTTGCGCTCCCTCCCGGTGGAGCCGTACGAGGCGGCCCGGATCGACGGGGCCACGGCGTGGCAGACCTTCTGGTTCCTGACCCTGCCGCTCCTCAAGGGCGTGATCGGCGTGGTCCTCCTGGTCCGGGCGATCGACATCCTCAAGACCTTCGGGATGATCTGGGCCCTGTTCGGCAATGCCACCATCACGCGGGTCATGCCGATCCACATCTACACCGTCGGGATCCAGAGCCAGGACTATAGCCAGGGGGCAGTCCTGTCTCTGATCCTGGCGGCGGTGAGCGTCATCGTGTACTGGACCTTCCAGCAGGGCTTCGGCCGGCAGGCCCTGGCCCGGGAGTGACCATGCCACCGCTCCTGCGTCGGACGGGCTTCATCCTCGCCATGGGGAGCGTGGTCCTGCTCTGGGCCGGGCCGTTCTTCTGGATGGTCCTGGGCTCTTTCAAGCCCCGGGAGAGCATCATCGCCAACGAACTCGTGCTGCGCTTCACACCGACCTGGGAGAACTACGACGCCATCTTCTTCCGCCATGCCTTCTGGACGTACACGGCCAACAGCTTCCTGGTGGCCATCGCCACCACCGTCGTCACGGTGGCGGCCTCGATCCTGGCGGCCTACGCGCTCTCGCGCTACCGGGCCGGGGGGCGACTGTTCGAGTTCTGGCTGATGTTCACCCGGATGCTGCCGCCGGCCACCCTGCTGATCCCCCTGTTCCTGATCTTCCGGACGCTGGGGCTCATCAACACCCTCACCGGTCTGGTCATCGCGGACGCCTCGTTCCTGCTGTCCTTCTGCATCTGGCTGCTGCGGGGGTTCTTCGACGAGGTGCCCGTCGGATTGGAGGAGGCCGCCTCGTGCGACGGGGCCAGCCGGATGCAGAGCCTCTTCTACATCGTCTTGCCCATGGCGGCCCCCGGAGTGACCGCGACGGTGATCCTGTCGCTCATCTTCGCGTGGAACGAGTACCTGTTCGCCATCGTGTTCGCGTCCGCGACCGCCTCCAAGACCCTGCCGGCGGCGGCCAACGATTTCATCACCGGCTACGCCATCAACTGGGGGCCCGTGTTCGCCTCGGGGGTCATCATCGTGCTCCCGGTGGCGGCGGCCGCCCTCCTGCTCCAGCGCTACATCGTCCGGGGGCTCACCTTGGGGGCGTTCAAGTGACCGTGGGAATTCAGTCGCGGGGTGAAAGCCCTGCGTGACTCTTGAAGGTTGAGTTCTGGCGAGGGGAAAGGTAGTATGGGCGCCACACGAAGGGAGACCGTGATGAAGATCTACATCTCGGCCGATTTCGAGGGCGCCACGGGGGTCACCACGCTGAAGCACACGCTGGCCGCACGGGGGGCGGAGTTCGAGCGCTCGCGGGTCTTCTGGGTGGACGACATCAATGCGATGATCGAGGGGGCGCTGGAGGCCGGGGCCAGGGAATTCCTGGTCAACGAGGCACACGCCGAGATGACCTACATGCTGCCCGAGCGTCTCCGCCCCGAGGCACGCTACATCCAGGGGCACATCAAGCCCGACTTCCACATGTGTGGGATCGACGAAACGTTCGATGCCGCCTTCCTGTTCACCCACAGCGGGGCGGGCTCGGGAGAGAAGGGGGTCCTGAGCCACACCTACGTCCGCGACTTCTACAATGTGCGCTTGAATGGCCAACTCGTGGGGGAGATGCACATGAACGCCCTCCTGGCGGGGACGTACCGGGTGCCGGTCGCCCTGGTGGTCGGCGACGCCCAGACGTGCGAAGAGGCCAAGGAATTCCTCGGCGAGGTCACATGCGTGGCCACGATGGAGGGGATTGACCGCTTCGCGGCGATGCACCTGGTCCCCCGGGAGACCAAGCGGCGGATCCACGATGGGGCGAAGACGGCGTTGGAGAGCCTCTCCCGGTACCGGCCCAAGACCCTGGCGTCCCCGTACACCCTCGAAATCGACTTCACCGAAGTCACGATGGCGACTATTGCCTCGTTCATCCCGGGCGTGAAGCGGCTTGGGTCGCGGACCATCTCGGTCACCCATGAGGACTACCGGACCCTCTACAACTTCAGTCTTGTCCTTCAGCTCTTGACCCGCGGGGCCTACGTCAAGGACGTGTGACACCCGCGGAGGGGAGGGGATCTCTCGGGACATCGCATCAGCGATGGGGAGGTTAGGCGATGAGAAACCGCGATACGAAGCACCGACCGTCACGCCGGACGTTCCTCAAGGGAACGGTCGCGGCCGGGGCGGCCACCATGCTGCCCTGGTCCCTGCCGACATCACTGGCCAAGGCCGCCGAAGCGCCCCGGACGGGCGGGACGCTGAAGGTCGCCATCATCGGCGAGCCGCCGACGATCGATGCCCACTGGACGACCGCGACCCTCACCTTCGACGTCACCTGGCACCTCTACGAGCCCCTGTTCACGCTGGACGAGAATTACGGCGTCATCCCCATGCTGGCCGAGGGCCACTCGGTCGGGGAAGGGGGGAAGCTGTACACCATCCGCCTGCGACGCGGCGTTCAATTCCACAACGGGAAGGAGATGACCGCGGAGGACGTCGCGGCCTCCATCACCCGGTGGGGGAAGATCGCGACGGTGGGGAAGTTCCTCTTCACGAACGTCCAGTCGGTCCAGGCCAAGGACCGCTACACCGTTGAGATGCGCCTCAATGGCCCGTCCGGCATCGTCCTCCCGTCGCTGGCGGGCGCCAACCAGTTCGCGGCCATCTATCCCAAGGAGGTGGTCGAGGCCGCGGGCGACGGGCAGATCAAGGAGTTCATCGGGACGGGTCCCTTCCGGCTTCTGGAGCGGGTCCCAGACCGCTACGTTCGCATGGGTCGCTTCGACCGCTACGCGGCACGGAGCGAGCCGGCCACGGGGTACGGCGGCAAGAAGACGGCCTACGTGGACGAGCTGCAGTTCATCCCGGTGCCCGACGTATCGGTTCGGATCGCCGGCGTGGAATCGGGGGAGTACCACTTCAGCGACTGGATCACTCCTGACGCCTACAACCGGCTGCTCCAGAATCCCCGCCTAGACGTGATGATCGTGAAGCCGAACGAATGGATCACCGGGGTGCTCAACAAGAAGATGGGCCTGTTCACCAACCGGACGCTGCGACAGGCGGTCGTGTCGGCCCTGGACATGGAGCCCGTTATGCGGGCGGCGGTAGGCAACAAGGAGTTCTACCGGCTGGACCCGAGCCTCTATTTCAAGGAGCAAGTCTGGTGGTCCGACGTGGGCAAGGAGATCTACAACCATCCGGACCGGGCGAAGACCAAGCGGCTTATGCAGGAGGCCGGGTACAAGGGCGAGACGATCCGGTGGATGTGCACACAATTCTATGAGTGGATGTACAAGTCCGCCCTGGCCGCCAAGCAGCAGCTCGAGGAGGCCGGGTTCAAGATCGACCTGCAGGTGATGGACTGGGCGAGCGTCGTTTCGCGCCGGACTGACCCGAAGATGTACGA
>CAZXXV010000215.1:0-7464 GCA_964644725.1 uncultured bacterium | reverse complement strand
CCCCGGTGGTGTAGTGCACAACGGCGCGTTGGCCCTGCCCGGTTTCGGCATCCAGACCGGTGACGTAGGTGGGCATGAACTTCCCGCGCCCGATGACCGGACCGCCCGTCCAGCCCTGGCCATCCGGCTTCGGCAGGCCGTAGATGGCGAGGTTCTTGAGGGGAATCTCCTTCTCGCTCTTGTACGAGATCACCACGCCATTGACAAGATCCAGGTCTTCGGGGGTTTCTCCCCAAGATTCAGCCACCGTATCCAGAATCTGCTGCTTCGCATCCTGGGCGGCGTTGACAATGGCATTCCCCATGCTCCAGGTGAGTCGGCTGGCCACGGTCTGCCACTCGTACGGGCTATAGCGCGTATCGACCGGCGTGGCAATGCGGACGGACTCGTACGGGACGCCCAGGGCGGCGGCGGCCATCTGGGCGGCGACGGTGAACACCCCCTGCCCGAGTTCCTGTCCGCCGACACCCACCGTGACCGTGCCGTCCTCGGCCAGCTCGACCCAGGCGCTGGAGCCCGCATTGGGGGGCATAGCCGGGGCCTTCCACATCAGGGCCAGCCCCTTGCCACGCCGCTTGTTGGGGGCACTGGGCGGGGCCTTCTTTCCCCACCCGATGGCCTCGGCGGTCTTCTCGATGCATAGGGACAGCCCGGTCGGATGCATCTTGCTCCCGGTCGGCAGCGTGCTGCCGGTCTTCAGGCAGTTGAGCCTGCGAAACTCAACTGCATCGAGCTTGACCAGAAGGGCAAGCTCGTCAATGCATTGCTCCAATCCGGCGTGCATCTCGGGCATCCCGAAGCCCCGCATC
Source organism: uncultured bacterium (assembly GCA_964644725.1). Classification (GTDB taxonomy): domain Bacteria; phylum Methylomirabilota; class Methylomirabilia; order Methylomirabilales; family 2-02-FULL-66-22; genus 2-02-FULL-66-22. Next base: position 6,655 of record CAZXXV010000215.1, on the reverse strand, counting down.
GGGCCGCCAACCGGATGATTGGTGTAGACACAGTAGCTGTCGGTCTTGATGTTGGGCACTTCGTACGGGCCGCTGCTGCTGTAGCCGGCGGCCCGCGTGACGTTGACGCCGTATTCCGTGTAGGCCCCGCCGTCCCAGTAGAATACGTTCTCCATGGCCAGGAGCCGTCCCTTGGCGTCGCAGCCCATCTTGAAGTGGGCGACCAGTCCCTGGCGCACAAAGGCCGTGTAGAATTCCTCTTCACGGGTCAGCAGCAGCTTTACCGATCGTCCGCGTACCTTCGTGGCAATCGCCACCACCAGGGCCTCCATGCTGACCCCGGCCTTGCTTCCAAATCCGCCGCCCACCAGCGGCGCGATCACGCGCATTCGGCTCTGGGAGATCCCCATCGACTGGGCGATGAGATTGCGCTGCGCGAACGGCGACTGAGAACTTCCCCACAGCGTGATCTCCCCGGACTGTTCCACCTGGGCCACGGCGACGTGGGGCTCAATGGGCACGTGTTGGATGTGGGGAATGCGGTACGTGCGCTCGACGATGGCGGCGCACTGGCCCCAGGCGCTGTCGACATCGCCCCTGCGGATCTTGAAGTGATTGGAGATGTTCGTCCCCGGCTTGGGGAAGATGAAGTTGGCGACCACATACTGGCCGAGATCGGGATGAAGCAGTGCCGCGTTGGGGCGGGTACCTAGTTCGGGATCGAGGACCGGCTCGAGGACTTCGTACTCCACATCGATCAAGTCGAGGGCCAGCTGGGCAATCTCGGGACTTATGGCGGCCACCCCCGCCACCGGATCTCCGACGTAGCGCACGCGGTCGCGGCAGAAGATGTATCGGTCCTGAAGATACAACCCGATATAGCCAGGGAAATCCTCGCCGGTGACGACGGCCTTCACGCCAGGTAAGGCACGGGCGCGGGCCGTGTCGATCTTCCGGATGAGGGCGTGCGGATGGGGACTGCGCTTGATGCGGGCGTGCAGCAGCGAATCCCCGAACTGGATGTCATCCGCAAAGACCGCCGCGCCCGTCACCTTCTGACGGGCATCGATGCGGGGAGCGCTCTCACCGATGGGGCTGGCCGTGGATTGCGAGCCGGCGCTTTTCATGCATTCTCTCCCCTCTGGCCACACGAATCCGGCCAGGCCGATCCCTTGGGTCAGCCGGCGGCCGCCTGCATTCTGGCTGCTTCCTTGACGCTCTCAATGATGCGCACATATCCCGTGCAGCGGCACAAGTTGCCGACCAGCGCCTCGCGGATCTCAGCCTCACCCGGATTCGGGTTCCGCTGCAGCAGCGCGTGCGAGGAGATCAGGATACCGGGGGTGCAGAACCCGCACTGCACTCCCCCTTGACGGAGGATGGTTTCCTGAATGGGGATCAGCCTTTCTTCGCTGGCCAGCCCCTCTACGGTGACGATCGTGGCTCCGTCACATTCGACCGCCAAGACCATACAGCTGTTGACCGGTTCACCGTTCAGCAGCACGGTACACGCGCCGCACTCGCCGGCCGAACAACCGTTCTTGGTGCCGGTCAGCGCCAACTTCTCCCGCAACATGCGCATGAGCGTCATGTTGGCGGGGACGGCCACCTCTTCCGGCTCATCATTGATGGTGACATGGATCTCATGCAGTGCCATAGGTCCCTCGAAGGATGGCTGCCGGGACGGGTTCGTCCACATGAGGACTAGTCCGTCATCCGGTCAGTTGGCTCCAGACTTGCGCAAGCGCTGTGGCGGACAGATTCCGGACCATCAGTCTGCGGTAGCGTGCGCTTCCGCGCACGTCGTCAATCGGCGAGCAGGCGTCGGCCGCCAGCTGCGCCGCTTCCTGCAGCGCCTCGGGCGTGATCGGGTGGCTGGCCAGGTGATTCTCCGCCTCCACGGGCACCAGCGGCACCGGGGCCACCGAGGCCAGCGCCAGGCGAAAGCGGTAGCCGGATGGGCAACTCAAGTCCGGGTGGACCAGTGCCGTCACGCCGACGATCGAGAGGTCGCTCAGCTGGTTGCGTCCCAGTTTGAGATACACCCCGGCACATCCTTTGGGGGGGAGAGGCAGGTGGATGGCCGTCACAACATCTCCCGCTTCAAGCGTGGTCTTGCCAGGGCCAAGGAAGAACGATTCCAGCCGCACCTGGCGCGGGCCCTGCACCCCGTGGACGTGCAGCACGCCGTTCAGCACCAGGCAGGCCCCGATGGTATCCCCGGCGGGGGAAGCGTTGCAGAGGTTGCCGACAACGGTCGCCCGGGTGCGCAGCGGGTAGCTGGCGACGGAGCGGCATGCCTCGGCCAGCAGGGGGTAGTGGGTCCTCACCTCGGCGGCTGCGATTACCTGATTCATGCTGACGGCGGCACCGAGCGTGAGGCCGGCCTTAGGGTCAAAGCGCAGTTCGTTTGTCCCGTCCAGCCCTTTCACATCCACCAGAAATCGGGGGGTCAGGATTCCATCCCGCATGCGAACCAGCACATCGGTTCCTCCCAGGAACGGACGCGCTTCCCCGGGATGGAGGGAAAGGAATTCGCTGGCTTCGCCCAGCGTACGGGGCCGGAGGTAGTCAAACTCAGGAAGCGTCGGATGAGTGTTCATGGTCCTGACATCTTCCTTCTCACAGTGGGATTGGAGTCGCAATGCTCTCGCCGAAGGGGTTTCCCCCTCCGCTTGACATTGCATACTGAGAATAGCATGAACTCATGGCCTGAGCCATCAGCAGAACACCCGGAGCTCGTCATCACTCTCTCTTGTAGGGAAGCCCCAGAGCGTCGGGCTTGGCGGCGCCCCAGCGGGAACTGAACCACTTCGTGGACATCAGCACCAGGACGGCAATGGTGATGATGAAGGGCACGGTCCTCCAGATGTACCTGGACAGCACCCCGGGCAGGATCAGCTGGGGGTTGAGCGAGAGCTGCCACAGGGTGCCGAACAGGATGGAACCGCCGAAAAGGATGAAGGGATTCCACATGGAGAAGAAGACCAGGGCAAGTGCGATGAAGCCCCAGCCCAAGAGGAAGTTGATGCTCCATACCGGATTGTAGTCCAGGGAGTAGATCGCCCCCGCAAGGCCCATGAGCATCCCGCTGACAACGACGCTCAGGTAGCGGGTCCGGGTGACGTTGACGCCAGAAACTTCGGTGACCGAGGGGCTTTCTCCCGCCGATCGTATCCGCAGCCCCAGGGTGGTCTTGGAGAATACCCACCAGGTCAGGGCCACCAGTCCGATAGCGAGGAAGAAGAAGGGCGAAAGTCCCGCCAGGTCGGGAATCCTCTCCATGCCCAGCGGCCCCGTGTAGGGGTACCCGAGGTAGGCCGTCAGGCCAAAGCCCAGGATCCAGATCCCCATCCCGTTCACGACCTGGTCGCCTCCCAGGGTGATGGAGAGGAAGCCGTGCAGCGCGGCGATGAGGCCTCCAATGACAATGGCCGCCAGGAAGCCGAGGAGATAGCTCCCGGTGGTCTTGGCCACGATGAACCCCAGGGTGGCCCCGAAGAGCATCACGCCTTCGATGCCAACGTTGAGGATACCCGAGCGCTGTCCGATCAGCTCGCCGAGCGCCGCGATCGTGAAGATCGTCGATCCGTTCAGGCTTCTGGCCGCAAACTCCCACATCCTATGGCTCCCTTTCCATCTTCTTCCAGACGATGGTGTTGCGATAGAAGAACTGGAAGGCGACGAGGGTGATCATCAGTACCCCGAGCAGGGCGTAGTCGATGCCGTACCCCAGCTGGAGCTGTCCCTGGACGAACCGACCTCCGTTGGTCAGCCCGCCGAAGAGCAGAGCGATAGGAATGGCCGCCAGAGGGTTGCCCTGGGAGATCAGCCCACAGATGATCCCGTAAAAGGACAGATCGCCGAAGTCCCCGTAATTCAGGGGGATCTTGGATACACCGGGGACGGCGGCGAAGTAGTGGTATCCGGCGAGGCCGGCGATCGCCCCGCCCAGGATGAACACCAGCAGCGGCACATTCTGCGGACTGATGCCCGCGTATTTGGCCGCCGAAGGGCTTAGCCCGAAGGCCTTGATCCGATAGCCCAGGGTGGTCTTGGCAAACATGAAGTACAGCAGCGCCGCCAATGCCAGGGCAATGGGGATGGTGAAGCTCCCCCCCAGCGCCGTGGGCGCGTAGACCGACTCCGACAGCTTGAACCCCTCGCCTTCCCCGCCCCCGCCCATGAAGGGGCCTCCCTCCTTGATCATGTAGGCGATCAGCCAGAAGACGATTGAGTTCAGCATCATGGTCACGAGAATTTCGTTGGTGTTGAACCTTCCTTTGAGGAAGCCTGGGATGGCTCCGACCAACGCCCCGCCCAGGAGCGCCCCGAGCATCATCAGAGCGATGATGATCCCCGGCGCCACGGTCGGGTTCTGGGATTCCCTGGCGCCGAAGGCCAGCGCCACGCCGAAGGAGACCAGCGCTCCACCGTAGAGCTGGCCGGCCATGCCGATGTTCCACAGCCCGGCCCTCATCGGGACGATGAAGGCGCAAGTGCACAGTAGGATGAAGACCGATCGGTTGATCGTCAGGGGCAGCCCGAACTGGTTGGCAAAGGCATAAGAGAAGATGGCCCGATAGCCTGTCAGCGGATTGACTCCGTCTTGCAGGAAGACGAGGCCCATCAGTGCCAGCCCGGCAAGAATCGCAAACAGGGAGATCGTCGTCGCCTCCCAGCCGGTGACCCTGACCTTCTTCTCGAGCTTCACCTCATAGCTGCCGAGTTTCATGGCTCTACACCTTCTGCTTCAAACCGGCCATCATGGCTCCGATGTCTTCTCGCCTGGCCTGTTCGATCGGGATGATGCCCATGAACTCGCCCTCGTAGATCGGAGCCACGCGATCGCTCAGCGACAGGACCTCCTCCAGGTCTTCCGAGATGAGCAGAATGGCGGCGTGCTGCCGCTTCGCCTCGAGCAGCTTGTTCTGGACAAACTCGGTGGCTCCCACATCCAGCCCCTGGGTGGGAAGGTTGGCGATGATCAGCCGCGGCTTGCGGGACAGCACCCGCGCCAGGATGAGTTTCTGGAGGTTGCCGCCAGACATGCTCTTGGCCAAGCTGTCCGGACCAGGGGCGGCGATTCCGTATTCGGAGATGAGTTCTTGCGTGAGCTTGCGCGTCTTCCGCGAATCCACGATCCCCCAACGGGAGTAGGCGCCGTCAAAGTGGTAGTTCATCAGGACGTTGTCCACCAGGGAGTAGTCGCCGATCGAACCCACATCGATCCGGTCCGACGGGATGTAGCCCATGCCGTTCTTCCAGCGTTCCAGGCTGCCAGACCGAGTGATGTTGATGCCGTCCATCAGTACCCTGCCGGCCACGGTCTTGCGCAGCCCCGCCAGCACCTCGGCCAGGACCTGCTGTCCGTTCCCGGAGACTCCGGCAATGCCGAAGATCTCGCCTTCATGCACAGAAAAGGAGACGCCCTTCAGGGCCAGCAGCCCCTTGTCGTTCAGGGCGGAGAGGTTGTCCACCTCGAGAATGGGCTTGCCCTGCTCGACCTCCACATGCTCCAGTCGGAAGATCACTTCGCGGCCTACCATTTCCTGGGCCAGACTGTTCTCGGTTGCCTCCGCCGTGCGAAGGCGCGCGGTGACCTTGCCCCGCCGGAGGACCGTAACCCGCTGGCTGATGGCGAGAACGACGGGCAGCTTGTGGGTGATGAACGGGACCAGGGCGAGATCGTCTCCGGTCATAATGCGGATCGACGCCAGGAGCTTCTCCGTTTCCGGTGGCGCCAGGGCGGACGTGGGCTCGTCCAGGATGAGGATCCGGGCGCCTCGATACAGGGTCTTCAGGATTTCTACGGCCTGCTTTTCGCCCTCCGACAATTGCCAGACCTTCGCCTTGAGGTCGACCTTGAAGCCGTATCGGTCGCACAGCTCCGCAATTTCGTCTCGGGCCCTTTTCAAGTCAGGAATCCTGCCCGCTTTGGGGTGACCCAGGATGATGTTCTCGATGACCGTGTGAGCGGGGATCAGCTTGCGGTTCTGGTGAACCATCCCGACGCCAAGGTGAATGGCGTCGAGCGGCGAGTGGAAGGTCACCTTCTCCCCATGCACATAGATCTCGCCCTCGTCGGGCTGGAGGAGGCCGAACAGGATCTTCATCAGGGTTGTCTTGCCGGCGCCGTTCTCACCGAGGATGGCGTGGATCTCACCCGCCCGGATCTCGAAGTCGATGTGGTCATTGGCGAGGACCCCGGGGAATCGCTTCGTGATTCCCCTTGCCTCCAGGACAGTATCGCCGCGTTTCACGGGTTGGACGGGCATAGTCTCATCCTGTTGCCTGCCGGTGGACCGAGTCTGGCCGCCTTCGTCGGTCACGCACCCGGAGATCCGGATCCACGCGCCCAGGCCGATCGCGGCCGCAGGGGGGGCGCATCTCGGACCAGCCTGAAGCGTGAGGCTCTCGTCCCGAGGTCTGCTCCCACAGGACGAGAGCCTCACCTGTCTGTGACTAGTCGCCACACATCATGCGGGCCGACACACCGCACTACTTTAGGATGGTTGTGCCTGCCAGATCGAAGTTGAACTGGGACAGCAGGAACTCCGTCGTCGGTTCCACGCCCGCAGCCTTGACCTCCGTGCCCGCGGCCGGAATCGGCAACCCCTCGAGCTCCAGGCCGGTTCCGTTGCTCACGAACGCGTGCTCCGTGAACGGATCCCAC
>CAZXXV010000214.1:3380-7518 GCA_964644725.1 uncultured bacterium | reverse complement strand
AATGGCACATCAGTGCTGCGTGCATCTGTTGGGTCGCCTCGCCCATGCGGGGCGCTATCGCCAACCATCCAGCACCGCACCGAAACCAGCCCCACTGGCCATGCTCCGTCGGTCGGGGCCACCACCCAGCGGACCGGGGTGGACAGCACGGCTCTTGGCGGGGCGGATCCGGACCGATGCGGAGGCGTGTTCGACCGTGTGATTTCGTGTTGATTTCTGTTTGATTCTGTGATGAATTCTAGCCGGCTGAACTTCCTACCACGCGGCTCGCGACCGGGGGCGCATGGCACGGGGGGATGGGATCTGGAGGCGAGGATGGCGGCCGCACGGATTGACCCGCACTGGCGTTACCACGATATTAGAGCCATCGTTCTGGAGAATGCTCGCCTTCGCCTCACCCTGCTGCCCGAGGTTGGCGCGAAGATCTACAATTTCATCTGCAAGCGAGCCGATCGGAACTTCCTCTGGCACAACCCCCGCTTGGAGCCTCGCCTTCCCGTCTTCGGCGGCAACTTCGACGACTGGTGGAGCGGGGGCTGGGACGAGGTCTTCCCCACCTGCGACGTCAGCGCCTACAAGGGTGAGACGTACCCGTACCTGGGAGAACTCTGGTCGCTCCCGTGGAACTGGGAGGTCGAAGAAGACGGGCCGTCCGCCGTTAGCCTGTATTTGTCGCGGACGACCGTCATCGCGCCGGCCCGGATGGAGAAGTGGATACGGCTCGAAGCGGATGAGCCTGTCGTCCGGTTCCGGCACCGTTTGACCAATATGGGAACCCAGCCCATGGATTTCGTCTGGGGCATTCACCCGTGCTTTCGCATCGAGGCGGGGTATCGGATCGACGCGCCGGCGCGGGTTGGGGTCATCGGCCACACGGCCACGGCTCCCTTCGGGCCGGTGGGGACGACGTATCCCTGGCCGAAAGCGGAACTCTGCGCGGTTCCGCCAGCAAGCCAGGGGTGGTGCGAGGGGCACTACGCGACCGACTTGACCGATGGCTGGGTTGCGCTGACGGACCCGAAAGCGGAGGTTGGGATCGGCCTCGTATTTCCTCGAGAGGTGTTCCCGGTTCTCTGGTGCTGGATGGTGTATGGGGGCTGGCGCGGCCACTACCACGTAGCGCTCGAGCCGTGGATCGGCTGGCCCCATCAACTGGACAAGGCGGTGGCCGCCGGGCGACACCGGACCCTTGCACCGGGGGAGGCGCTTCAGTGTGAGACCATGGCGGTAGTGTACAGCGGCGTGCAGTCGGTAACTTCTGTGGGCTGGGATGGCCACGTCCGCGGCTAGGCTGCGGGCGGAACTGGTGACTGAAGTCTGAGTGCCCTCAAGCCATCGATGGGGCCGCAACTCCGCGGAGAAAGGAAGGAGGGAAGTCATGAGACGATTATGGTGGGGTGCAGGGGTCCTTGGTGTTCTGGTGCTGGCGATGATCTCGACGGGATCGCTGGCCGCGGCCGCTGACCACGAGGGCCAGGTCGTCGTGTATACGGCGGCGCAGAGCACGATCGTCCAGGCCATCGGGCCGCTGTTCGAGAAGAAGACCGGAATCAAAGTGCAATTCGTCGAGGCGGGAACCGGCGAGGTCTTGAAGCGTGCACAGGCCGAGAAGGAAAATCCACTGGGCGACGTCTTCTGGGCGCTGGCGGCTGAGCCTCTCGCGGCCAACGCCGACCTGCTGGAACCCTACACGGTCGCGGAGGATGCCAAGATCAACGCCATCTACAAGAAGGGGATGGCGGGCGGACGGGTCCAGCCCAACAACGTGACCCCCATGGTCATCGTGTACAACAAGAAGCTGGTGAGCGACGCCGAGGCTCCCAAGACCTGGAAGGCCCTGGCGGATCCGAAATGGAAGGACAAGATCGCCTATGCCGCGGCCGACAAGTCGGGCTCGTCCTACACGATCCTGGCGACGCTGCTCACGGTGTTCGGTGACAACGACGCCGGCTGGAAAGTGGTCGAGGACATCATGAAGAATGCGAAGATCCTCCCATCCTCCAGTCGCGTGCCCAAGGGAGTCGCCGACGGCGAGCACCACGCGGGCTTGACCTATGAGGATGCCGCCATGCGGCAGGTGGCCGGCGGTGCGCCGGTGGGCGTGATCTATCCGCAGGACGGGACCTCGATCCCGCCCGACGGCAATGCCTTGATCAAGGGCGCCAAGCATCCCAAGGCCGCCAAGATGTTCCTCGACTATGCGGTCTCCAAGGAAGTGATGGACCTCCTGGCCGAGAAGTTCTCCTTGCGCTCGGCGCGAACGGACGTGAACCCACCCAAGGGGTTCGTTCCGCTGAGCGAGATCAAGCCCGTCGCGTACGACATGGAATGGGCCGGGAAGAACTATGCGGCCTTCGTGAAGAAGTGGCAGGACATCATCGTACGGGTGAAGTGAAACGTAAAACGTGAAACGTAAAGGGGTTTGTCACGTTTTACGTTTCACGTTTTAGGAGCCCGTGATGGGTGAACTGTGAGGCGAAAGGTGTGATGCGTGGCCGGGCAGATGTCTGGACGGGCGTGACCGGGATCGCCTTTGCCCTCATGCTGGTCCTGCTGATCATTCCCCTGGGGCGGTTGCTCTGGGCCAGCCTGCTGGGTGATGACGGCGGCTTCACGCTCAAACACTACCGCGAGTTCCTCGCCTATCCGTACTACTCCCGCACCATCGGCCACAGCTTCCTGGTCAGCGGGCTGGTCACGCTCTGCGCCCTGGTGGTGGCGATCCCCGTGGCCTTCCTCATCGCCCGGGTGGACATCCCCAGCAAAGCGATCCTCAAGTCCCTGGCTATCCTGCCGCTGGTGTCGCCGCCGTTCATCGGGGCGTACTCCTGGATCCTGCTCTTCGGCCGGGCCGGGTACGTCACGACGCTCCTCCAGAAGGCAGGCATCACGATCCCCACGGTGTACGGGATGCATGGCATCGTGCTGGCCCTGAGCCTGAACCTGTACCCGTTCGTGCTGCTGATGGTGGCCGGGGCCCTCCAGGCCCTGGACCAGTCGCTGGAAGAGGCGGCGCAGGGGCTGGGGTCGAGCCCGTGGCGGGTCTTCTGGACGGTGACGGTGCCGGTAACCATGCCGTCGATCCTCGGCGGCGCGATGCTGGTCTTCTTGACGGCCTTTGCCGAATTCGGGGCCCCGATGATCATCGGGGAAGGGTATCAGGTGCTTCCCACCATCGTGTACAGCCTGTTCGTGAACGAGATGGGGGGCAATCCCGCCATGGCCAGCACGGGCGCCACGCTGCTCGTGCTGTGCACGACCGCCATCCTGCTGGTCCAGTACTGGGCGGTGGGGCGGAAGCGGTACGCCATGACCCAGCTCCGCCCGATACCGCCGGTGCGGCCGGGACCCCTCCTGCGCGGCCTGCTCACCGGCTACGCCTATTTCGTGGTCGGCCTCTCCCTGGTGCCGGCCCTGGTGGTGGCCGTGACTTCGTTCTTCGAGAGCCGGGGACCGGTGCTGTATCCGAACTTCAGCCTGGGCAACTACCAGGAGGTGCTGTTCAACGTCCCCCGGGCCATCGCCAACAGCTTCGTCCTGTCCACCGCGTCCACCCTGCTGGATGTCGTCTTGGGGACGCTCATCGCCTACCTGGTGGTCCGCCGCCGGTCGGCGATCACCGCGGCGCTGGACTCATGCGTCATGATCCCCTATGCGATCCCGGGGACGGTCGTCGGCGTGGCCTACATCGTGGCCTTCAACAAGCCCCCGATTGTCCTGACCGGCACGTTCCTCATCCTGCTCCTAGCCTACTTTGTCCGGCGGCTGCCCTACTCGGTGCGAGCGGGGTCGGCCATCCTCCACCAGATCGATCCGTCGGTGGAAGAGGCCTCCATCAGCCTGGGTGTCTCACCGCTGAAGAGCTTTGCCAAGGTGACGGCCCGCCTCATGCTGCCGGGGATCGTGTCGGGGGGGATCCTGACCTGGGTGCAGACGATCACGGAGATCAGCGCGACGATCTTCCTCTATTTCGGCGCGTGGTCCACCATCACCGTCGTCATCTATCGCCAGGTGAGCAGCAGCAACTTCGGCAGCGCCGCCGCGGCCTCCACGATCCTGCTGGTGGCGGTGTTCATCCCGGTGCTCTGCGTGAACTGGATGCTGGGCGAGCGTGCGGTGACGGCGGTCTGAGGAGGCA
>CAZXXV010000214.1:0-3280 GCA_964644725.1 uncultured bacterium | reverse complement strand
CTCTGCGTGAACTGGATGCTGGGCGAGCGTGCGGTGACGGCGGTCTGAGGAGGCAGGGGGGCCGGGGAGCAGAGGGGCAGGGGGGCAGGGGAGCCGGGGAGCGGGAGGCGACGGAGACGTAAGCGTAAAGGCGCCATGGAAACGACCCTGATCATTGAGAACGTTCGCAAGAGGTACGCCGAGGTCGAGGCGCTATCCGGCGTGTCCCTCCAGGTCCGGGGGGGCGAATTCTTCACCCTCCTGGGTCCCAGCGGCTGCGGGAAGACGACGCTCCTCCGCTGCGTGGCCGGGTTCCTGCGGCCGGATGCCGGCCGCATCCTGTGCAACGGGGAGCGGCTGGACACCCTGCCGGCGCACAGGCGCGACATCGGGATGGTCTTTCAGAACTACGCGATCTTCCCCCACCTCTCGGTCTTCGAGAACGTGGCCTACGGCCTCCGGGCCCGCCGCATTGGGCCAGACGAGATCCGGCGCCGGGCGGTCGAGACGCTGCGCCTCGTCCAGATGGAGTCGCTGGCGGATCGGCGGCCCGACCAACTCTCCGGCGGCCAGCAGCAGCGTGTGGCGCTGGCCCGGGCGATGACGATCCGGCCGCGCCTGCTCCTGATGGACGAGCCGCTCTCGAACCTCGATGCCAAGCTGCGCGTGGAGATGCGGACGGAGATCCGGCGGTTGCAGAAGGAACTGGGGATCACAACGATCTACGTGACGCACGACCAGGAGGAGGCGCTGGCCATCTCGGAGCGGCTGGCGGTGATGAACGCCGGACGGGTGGAGCAGGTCGGATTCCCCTGGGATGTGTACCTCGCTCCACAGAGCGCGTTCGTGGCCCAGTTCATTGGGGCCAGCAACGCCCTCACGGGCACTTTGGTGGGCACCGATGGCGAGTGGGCGCGCGTACAGATCGGCGGCTGGATGCTGCGCGGTCGGCGCGCGGATGGCGTGGCCGGGCGCGCCCTGGTGGTGTTCCGGCCGGAGGCCGTTGAACTCCTGCACGAGGAGGGAGAGCCTGCTGGGGCGACGGTGGGGGAGGGCGTGGTGGTCAACCGGGAGTTCCTGGGAGCAATCTTGCGTTACCGCCTCCGGCTGGCAGACGGATCGCTGATCCACCTGGACGAGCACAAGCCGGATCCGGCCGGTCTGCGGAAGGAGGGCGAGCGGGTCCGTTTTGCCGTGCGCCCGGCGGACGTCATGCTCTTCCCGGCGGAACCCTGAAGGCAATGGAAAAATTCAAACTGATCCGCCTAGGCGGAAAAAACCGACAACTGGTTTGCCGTTGGCCGGTTGTCGGTTGTCAGTTTTCAGTTATTACTTGGTGGTGGATTGTCAGTTGTCGGTTGTCAGTTTTCGATTTTTCATTGCAACGGGGCATGCCATGAGGGCACGAGAGTTCAGTGTGGCGAGACTGCCGGCCCCGTTGCGGTCGCTTACGACAGAGGCGATCTCACTGGCCCGCGAAGCAGGTCGCATCCTCCGGCGACGATTCCGCACGGCGGTGCGAGTCACGGTGAAGGGCCCGGCCGACATCGTGACCGCGACCGATGTAGAGGTCCAGGCCCTGATCGTGCGGCGGATCCGTCGCAGATTCCCGGCCCACGGCATCCTGGCCGAGGAGGGGCTGGATGCCACGGCCGGGACGGAGTGGCGCTGGATCGTGGACCCGCTGGATGGGACCAAGAACTTCGCCCACGGCATTCCCAGTTTCTGCGTCTCCATCGCTGCGGAGCGGGGAGGCCGGGTGGAGCTGGGCGTGGTGCTTGACCCGATTCACGATGAGCTGTTCGCGGCGGTCCGGGGGTGCGGCGCCTGGTGCAACGGCCGACCCATCAGGGTCTCCGAGGTCAGCCGGATCGAGGCCGCTTTCCTGGGGACCGGACTTCCTCATTGGGTGCGACGGTTCGCTGGATCGGTGGGTCGCACGTTCACGCGATTTGCCGCCTGTTCCCTCGGGGTCCGGGACCGCGGTGCGGGGGCGCTGGATCTCTGCTACGTGGCCTGCGGGCGATTCGACGGCTACTGGGAAATCGACCAGTCGCCCTGGGATATCGCCGCGGGAGGCCTGATCGTCGAGGAGGCCGGCGGGCGCATGTCCAACTTCCGCGATGAGCCCTTTGACATCTTCGGGGGAGAAACCGTGGCAAGCAACGGGAGGATCCACGACCAGATCCTCGCGGTGCTGGCCATGCCCGGCGGGATTCCCAAACGGTACAAACCTCCGTTGCAGCGCCGATGACACGGCGCTGCTGGCCCTTCCCCGGCGCTAGCTGAAGCGACATGGTGAGGCGCCGCCGCTGTTTTCGGGGCTATTCGTGCTTCCGCTACTTCGCCAGCAGAAGATCCTGGCCCTCTTGAAGCAGCACGGGGTGGTATCGGTCGGGCGACTGGCGCGCTCGGTCCGCGCCTCCGAGATGACGGTTCGCCGAGACCTCACCGTGCTGCGGGATCGCGGGCTGGTGCGCAGGCTGCACGGCGGGGCCGCCCTGGAGATCGGGAAGGCGGAGGAGTCCCCCTTTTCCAGCGCCCGCCAAGAGCATGTGGAGGAGAAGGAGGTCATTGCCAAGGAGGCGGCGACCCTGGTGTCTCCGGGGAGCGTCGTCGCGTTGGGGGCCGGCACCACCACGTGGCACGTGGCCAAGGCCTTGGCGGCGCGGACCGATCTGACCTTCATCACCAATTCGACGAACATCGCCCTGGAGCTGGATCGTGGCCAGTCGAACATCATCCTGACCGGAGGCCATTTCCGCACGCCCGCCGACGCCCTGGTGGGGCCTCCTTCACTCTGGACGCTGGAGCGGCTCCAGAACGATATCCTTTTCCTCGGCGCCAATGGGATTGACCTGAAGGCCGGCTATACAACTCCGATCCTGGCGGAGGCCGAGACGAACGCCGCTTTAATCCGCAAGGCAACGCGGGTGGTGGTGGTGGCAGATCACAGCAAGTTCGGCCGCGTGACCCTGGCTTCGTTTGCGCCGATCGAAGCGGCGCACGTACTTATCACCGACTCCGCCGCGCCTCGGTTCATGTTGCGAGCCATCCGGCGCCGCGGTGTGCAGGTGGTGGTGGCGGGTAAGGCCGGACGATGAGGGGGGAGAAAGGTGCAGGAGGCGGACGTGCGTCGATGCTGCCTGCCCTGGGGGCTGCTGCGATCATCCATGCGTATCCGCCCCCGTTACAGCTACTGTGCGGTGCGTAAGATAGGCGACAGGTCACCAAGGACCGCACAGGCCGGGGGAGAGTCCGAGGAGGGGCGGCGGCCCGCCCCTCTCGGTAGCCTCGACCC
>CAZXXV010000213.1:0-7561 GCA_964644725.1 uncultured bacterium | reverse complement strand
GCTGGTCCTGGGCGAGGGCAGGATTCACTCGAGCTTCGTTGATTGGCTGGGGGCCGACCTGCTGACCCAAGTCGTCGAGAAGCTGAACCCGCTCGGCAAGCGGGATCCGTACACCGAGTTCAAGTGCGGGGTGGTCCGGTTCGCGGCCAAGGATGGGATCGCGTCCACCGACAAGGGCATCGCGTTCGAGACGAACAAGATGACCGTCGTGAGCAGCGGGACGGCCGACCTCAGGACGGAGGCCATCGACTTCTCCCTGCGCCCCGAGACCCGGCAGCTTGTGGGCATCGGCGCGGGCGAGCTGGTGAAGCTCCTCCGCGTCCGGGGGACGCTGGCAGAACCGAAGGTTGGCATTGACGAACTGGAAACGGCGAAGACCGCCGCCTCCATCGGGGCAGCCGTGGCGACGATGGGGCTCTCGTTCCTGGCCGAGACCCTGGTGAAGAAGGCCACGGCCGATCCCCACCCGTGCCAGACGGCCCTGAGCAAGTCGGCCGCACCCGCCAAGACCGGGGTGGCGCCCTCCACCGCGGCGCCGTCCGGCAAGGAGGCGCCGAAGCAGGAAAGTGGTATCGGGCAGTTCTTCCGGGGCCTGTTCGGGAAGTGACCCGCTGCGGTTTCGACCCGTCTCCCCCCAATCTCTCTCCTCATCCCTGCTGGCTGCTATCTTTCCACCTTGACTTCGCCCTCCGATGAGAGGTAGCGTCGTGGATGGTTGAACGGGGAACTCCGGCGACTGACCGGGGGGCGGCGATGCCAGTTGGAAGAATCCTGGTGTGCGAGCCCCACGGCCCCTTGGGGACCAATGACCACCAGAGGACCGTTGTCTTTCTGGGGTGGATGTCCTCCGAGGAAGAGTTTAATAAGCGGACGACGTCCCCTCTTACTCAATCCGTTTCTCAGGAGAGGAGGTATCACTCATGGCCAAGCGGAAACTGACCAGGCGCGAATTCATGCAACTGGCAACGGTGACGGCAGCCGGGGTCGTGCTCCCTAATTCCGTGGTTGGTGCGGCCCAAGCCCCGCCGGCGACCCCGCAACCGCCCAAGGCCGCCCCCAAGCTCGGCGCCCAGTTCATCGGGAAGCTGGAAGGCCCCGAGATCATCCGCGACCCGACGAAGTTCCCCAAGACGTTCAAGGAAGCGCCGATGCTGGCGGAGCTGGTCAAAGCCGGGAAGCTCCCTCCGGTGGAGCAGCGTCTGCCCGAACCGGCCGAACTGATGGTCGTCAAGCCCCTGAAGGAAATCGGCAAGTATGGCGGCCGGTGGCGCCGCGGCTTCACCGGGCCCGCCGACAACGAGAACGGCAACCGCATCGTCTCCACGGACAAGATCCTGATGTTTGACTTCACCGGCAACAAGGTCACGCCCTCGCTCGTCAAAGACTGGCGGCAGAGCGACGACGGGAAGCTCACCGCGATCTTCCTGCGCAAAGGGCTCAAGTGGTCGGATGGGCAGCCGTTCACCGCGGATGATTTCCTGTTCTGGTACGACGATATCTATCAGAATAAGGACCTCGTCCCGGCGCCGGCGCCGGAGTTCACGATCAACGGGAAGCCCGGGCGGCTCTCCAAGCGCGACGAGTACACCGTGGTCTTTGAATTCCCCGAGCCGTACTACCTCTTCGTGGACATCCTCGCTGGCGACACGCTGATCGGTGGTGGCCAGGCCACGCAGATGGCACGGTCGTCCTTCATGGGCGCGTATGCGCCGGCGCACTACCTCAAGCAGTTCCTGCCTAAGTACTCCTCGGTGGACGAGGTCCAGCGGAAGGCAAAAGCCGCCAACTTCGACAGCTGGGTGAGCTACTTCCGCAACCGGACCAACTGGGCCCTCAACACGGAATTGCCCGTCCTGGGGCCCTGGAAGACCGTCAGCCCGATCAACACGCCGACCTGGGCCATGGAACGCAATCCGTACTACTGGGCGGTGGATACGGCGGGCAACCAACTGCCGTACATCGACCGGATCGTGATGAACCTGGCGGAGAACCTCGAAGTTCTGAACCTGCGCGCCATCGCGGGCGAGTACGACCTGCAGGAGCGCCACATCAGCCTCTCCAAGTTGCCGGTGTTCATCGAGAACCAGAAGAAGGGGAATTACAGCATCCACCTCGACACGCAGCAGAGCGGGTGCGATGCGGGGATGCTCGTCAACACGGCGTATGAGGCCGATCCGGAAGTTGCCAAGTGGCTGACCAACCGGGACTTCCGCCGGGCGCTGGCGCTGGGCATCGACCGCGACCAGCTCAACGAGGCCTTCTGGCTCGGGATCGGGACGCCCGGCTCGACGGCGCCGGCAGAAGATGTAGCCATCAGCCCGGGGAAGGAGTACCGCAAGAAGTGGGGGGTCCTCGATGTCAAACAGGCCAACGCGTTGCTCGATAAGATCGGTTTGACCCAGAAGGACAGCGCGGGGTACCGCCTGCGCACCGACGGCAAGGGGCGCCTCCGCATCGAATTGATGACCGTGGGCGGACAGTTCATCCCGTTCACGCAGGTTGCCGAGATGATCAAGCAGCAGTGGGTGAAGATCGGCATCGACGCGGACGTGAAAGAGACCGAGCGCAGTCTCGCGTTTACCAAGACCGCCAATGCGGAACATCACACCATGTTCTGGACGGTCGGAGGCTCGGAGAACCTCTACCTCTTCCCGCGCCACGTCTTGCCCGTGGACCCGGCGGAATGCCACCTCGGCATGCCGTTCGCGCGCTGGTACGCCACCAACGGCGCGCAGGGCAAGAAGCCGACGAACCCAGAGATGCTCCGCGCCTTCGACCTCTATCGCTCTGCTGCCGGCAAAAAGGAAGCCGAGCGGACGAAGATCGCGCAGGAGATCTGGAAGATCATCGTCGAAGAGTGCTGGATCATCGGGACGGTCGGACTGTCGCCCGCGTTCATGGGCGTGCGGATCGTCAAGAACAGCATGGGCAACATCCCCGCGCGTCAAACCAACGCGCAGCACGCGCGCACGCCCAACACCTCGCACCCGGCGACGTTCTTCTTCAAGCCGTAATGGCAACCGAGACCTGACAGGTCTTTCGAGACCTGTCAGGTCTCCCTCTGGGGACTGTGCCATAAAGGGGGACGCGGCCGTTTGTGCGGTGTCAAGGCGGATCCCTCCTGGCGGCGTGCATGCGTCGCCTTAGCGTAGTAGCCCCTGCCGCTCAGGGGGCCTCCCCCCAAAAGTGCCCCCGACCCCAGGCAAATGCGGAATGGGGAACACCCAAGGGGTACCCGAATGACATCGGAATCGATCGCGACGGCCCCGCCGCCGGATCCCATCGCTGAGAGCTGAGTGCTGATCGCTGACCACTGCCTTTCACCTTGACTTTGTCCTCGGGTAGAGTTAGGGTCGTGCCCGGTTAAGCGGGATTTCCTGGCGATTGACCCGCAGGGGGCAACGATGCCGGCTGGAAAACTCCTGGCGCGCGACTCCGACGGCCCTTTGGGGACGGTGATCCCCAGAGGGCCGTTGTGTTTCTGAGGCGGATGCCCTCGAGGAAAAGTTTAATAAGTGAACTACGTCCCCTTCTACACGTCCCCTTCTATACACACGAAAGTCGGCAGAGCCATATTTACTTTTACTCTTATACAGCATGTACGGGGGCGGGGCCGTGTGCATGGCGCATTCGGAGGAGGACATCGGGCGGATCCTTGCCGCCACCGAGGAGGTGGCGGAGGAGATGGCGGCTTCGGCGGGTCGATGAGGGCATTCTAATATCAGGAACAAGGAGGGAGACATGAAAAGGAAATGGGTACGGCATGGAGGGATCTGGATCGGTCTGGCCGCCGTGATCTTTCTGGCCTGGGTCGTGATGCCAGCCCTGGCTGATGCGCAGGCCAAGGTCGAGTACCGCTGGCGCGCTGCAAGCCCCTGGACCCAGAAGACGAGGAATGACTCCATCACCCTCTTCACCGAACTCGTGAACAAGTACTCGAATGGCAGAATCCAGACGAGGTTCCAGCACAGCGGGCTCCTGGGAACCCATGATGAGATTTTCCACGCCGTTCGCGAGGGGAGCATCGAGATTGGGGTGTTTGCCCCGTATGTGAACCTGGTGCCTGGTGGCATGTTGAACTGGATGCCCTGGACCATCGGTACCTATGAGGAGGCTGCCATTGCCTATGGCCCCGATGGGATCATTTTCAAGGTGATGGATGATGCCTACGGGGAGGTCGGCCACAAGCTCCTCTGGAGCTCCCACTACGGGCCGTATGGAATCGGGGACAAGGTTCGTCTCATCAAGACGCCGGATGACCTCAAGAACCTCAAGCTGAGGGTCTCAGGTTCCCTCGGCTTCGTCCGGACCCTGGAGAACATGGGGAAGGGCACGGGGATGACGCTCCATACCATCCCCTGGGCGGACATCTACAACGCCCTGCAGACGGGCGTCGTGGATGGGTGCTGGAGCCTCTGGCCCTCCCTGGTCGAGGAGCGGCATTACGAGGTCCTGAAGTACTACACGGACCTTGCCTGGGGTTGGGACGCCAGCAACATCACCATGAACCGGAAGCTATGGGACAGCCTCTCGCAGGATCTGAAGGACGCCATCATGCGGGCCGGCAAGGAGGCCGAGGCGCGCGACATGAAGGAGGTCCAGGCGAGCATCGACGGGTTCAAGAAGAAGATCGTCGACGCCGGCCTGCAGATCTACTACCCCACCCCTGCCGATCGGGACGTGTTCAGGAAGAAGGCCAACATGCCGGCCGTATGGAAAGAGCTGGCCACGCCCTGGCTCGACAAGAGGTACCCAGGCCAGAACATGACGGAGAAGATGCTGAGTGAGTTGGATAAGGTCCGCGCATCGGTCAAGCGGTAGGCCGGGCCCGGGATCGCATGCAACCGGGCAGTCTTATTGGCCCGTGAGAGGCTGAGGTAGATCCCCTCCCCGTCGGGAGGTTCGAGACGGGGAGGGGATTTCGTTGCGAGCCGAACGGCGCTCGCGCCTGGAGTCCACGAGTCCGACGGAAAGGTCCTGGCTGCAACGGCAGCCATCGCCTGGCGAACGGAGGGGTTTGAGTATGGAGCGACGAAAGGGGCTGTGGAGCGTGATCCTGGGCGCGATCAAGTCGGCGGAGACGGTGTTATGCGGGGTGGGACTCCTCCTCACGACGCTGCTCATCTTCGCCCAGGTCCTCAATCGGTACGTCCTTCACTTTGAGATCATGATCCTCAACGACCTGGCCCTCTACACCTTCATCTTCTTCATGCTGATCGCGGCCGCCTACACCACCTGGAAGGAGGGGCACGTGGCGGTGGATGTGTTCCGGGAGTTCCTGGTCAGGGGAAGACCGATCGCAGCGGCCGCCTACCGCGTTTTCCTCGTGCTCCTCTCCATCTTCATCCTGTGCCTCATGTTCCCGGTCGCGTACACGTTCATGCAGAGAGCCATCCAGTATCCGGAGTACGGAACGCTCGTCCGGTGGTTCAACACGAGCTGGCTCCAGATCCTCGTGTTTTTGTCCCTCCTGTTCGTTCTTCTGCATGTGCTGGTTATCGCCTGGAGGGATATCGGGGACCTGGTCCAGACGATTCAAACGGGATCCCGGAAGGAGGAGCGATAGATGGAAGCGGGCCTTATCATCGGGCTGTTGCTCTTCTTCCTCGGGATCCTCATCGGTCTGCCGCTCTGTTGGGTTTTCCTGGGCAGTACCTTCGCGACGATCGTGCTGATCAGCGGATCCACATCCTTCATGGCGGGGACGTTCTACCATGCCCTCGACAACTACGTCCTGATGGCCATTGCGTTCTTCATCTTCGCCGGAAGCCTCTTGTCGGTCTCCGGAATCGCCGACCGCATCATCCGCCTCTCGTATGCGCTGGTTGGACGAATCCCGGGAGGGCTGGTGGATGTCGGGATCGTGGCCGCCGTCTTCATGGGGGCCCTGACCGGGTCGTCCCTCCCGGTCATCGGGGCACTGATCCCGCTCCTCGTTCCCCGGCTCGAGCGGTACGGGTTCCAGCGGGTCTACACGGCGGCCGTACTTTGCTCGTCGAGCTTTCTCGGGTACCTCATCCCACCGAGCGTTCCGGGGCTGCTATACTGCCTGGTCGCACAGCAATCCGTCGCCGCTGTGTTCCTGTCCACCGTGATTCCCGGCCTCATCCTCGCCTTCGGCTACATCATGGTCAACACCTTCATGTGCCGCCGCTACATGCAGCCCGCGAAGGACATCCCGGTTCTGCCCACCACGTTCCGGGGGTCCATGGTGGAAATCGGGCGGTCGTTTTACAGCGCCATTCCGGCCCTGGGGTGTCCCTTCGTCGTCCTGGTGGGCATCTACGCCGGAATCTTCACGCCCAACGAGGCGGGAGCCGTCGCCGTCGTGTACACGGCCGGCGTCGGCCTCTGGATCTATCGGGAAATGACCTTTGGGTCGATGTGGGACGGCGTGAAGAGCACCCTGGTCACCCTGGGGATGATCACGCTCCTCCTGGGCTTCGGGACGGTGTTCACGAGGCTCCTGATCCGGGAAGGCTTAGCCCAGGCCATGACGGACTTCGTGCTGGGTATCTCCCAGAACAAGTATGCGATCCTGCTCATGATGAACATCCTCCTCCTCATCCTGGGCATGTTCATCGACGGGATCCCCATCCTGATCATCACGGTGCCGCTCCTCGTGCCGATCGCCCAGGCGCTCGGCGTGAACCTGGTGCATCTGGGAGCGGTCATCGTCTTCAACGTGGGGCTCGGCGTGGTGACGCCTCCCTATGCGATCTCGATCTTCGTCGGCACGCGCCTGGCGGATGTCCCCTATGGCGAGATGGTCCCGCCCATGATGGTCTTCCTCTTCCTGGTGGGCATCCCCACGCTCATGCTGACCACCTTCATCCCGTGGCTGTCGCTGTGGCTTCCGACCCTGATCATGGGGCGGCAAGTCGTCGGAGCGTGGTGAGAACCGGGGGATGTGGAGACCGGGCGACGGCGACAGGGAAGGAGCTTCGAGCCATGCGAGAGGTGCTGTGGGAACGGTTGAGACGGACTGAGATCGAACAGGCTGCGAGGGCGGGGGCGGTGGTGATCATTCCCATCGCATCGCTCGAGCAGCATGCGAACCACCTGCCGGTGAACACCGATTCCAACATCGTGTTCACCATAGCCCAGAGGGCCGCCCGGGCGATCGAGGCATTTCCCGTGCTGGTCCTCCCTCCCATCTGGACCGGATATTCGCCCCACCACATGGCGTACCCGGGGAGCGTCACGCTGAAGTACCACACATTGGTGGAGGTGCTGACGCAGGTGGCCTCGAGCGTTCACGCCCACGGGTTCCGGAAGATCCTGCTCCTGAACGGACACGGGGGGAATTCCCCCATCGTGGCCGGCATGCAGACAAAACTCGCCATGGAGGATGGCGTCTCCGTCGTGGGGTACGACTACTGGGGCCTCCCCACCATGCCGCAGGCGATGCAGAGCCTCTGCCCGACCGACAAGGGATTCATCGGCCATGCGGGTGAGTTCGAGACCTCCGTGCAGCTTTACCTTCAGCCCGACTTGGTGCAGACCCGGGAGCTGGCGTGGGCCCCGGGTGGATTCGGAGATCCGTCCACCGCCACGGAGG
>CAZXXV010000212.1:1285-7638 GCA_964644725.1 uncultured bacterium | reverse complement strand
GCCCGCCCGGGGCGGATTCGGCGCTCGTGGCGTCGAGCGGGGCCTGGCCCGTCCGCTGGCGTCGCGCGGGCGGCGTGGGTCGAGGCAGGATCGTGATCTCGGTGGGCTTGAGGGTGATCTGCCCGCCACTCTCGAGGCCGACCAGGACGGTCTGCTTCAGGATGTTCTGCGTGCGGACGAGCCCCGGGCCCTGGCCCGTGGCCACCCAACAGCCGACCCTGGGCAGGGTTCGCTTCAGCTCGGCGTAGAGGGGATGCTCGAAGGCCAGGCAACACTTAAGTCGTCCGCACATCCCGGACAGCTTGCCGGGATTCAGGGCGAGGTTCTGGTCCTTGGCCATCCGGATGCTCACCGGGGCGAAGGCCTGGAGGAAGGCGTGACAGCAGAGGGAGCGACCGCAGGGCCCCGCGCTGCCCAGCACCCTGGCCTCGTCCCGCACGCCGATCTGCCGCAGCTCGACCCGCGTCCGCAAGTGCTGGGTGAGGTCCTTGACCAGCTCCCGGAAGTCCACCCGGCCATCGGCCGTGAAGTAGAACATGGCCTTGCTACTATCCAGGCCGATCCGCACCTCGGTCAGCTTCATGGGCAGGCCGCGGGCCTGGATGCGTTCCCGGCAAAAGTCGCGAACCTCCCGCTCGCGCTGGAGGAGCGCAGCCCGGCGTGAGAGGTCAGTGGGTGTGGCCTTGCGCAGGATCCGGCGGACGGGGGGCTTCAGCGCGTCCAACGGGATATCCTCCAGGATGGTCCCCACGTGGCCCATGCCCACGCCCCAGTCGGTCTCCAGGACCACGACCTCGCCGGCCCGGAGGATGTATCCGGGCGCGGGAGAATACTGGTGCCGGGCCGGGCCAGCGAATTCAACGCGCACCACGCGAGGCATGGCCGCCCTCCTGTCCTTCTCCCACCGCCCGGCGCATCCTGAGGAGCATGCGCTCCGCGGTGAATCGCGGGTTGGCGTTGCGCGCCAAGGCGCGCTGCGCCTCCGCCTGCGCCTCGCAGATCGTCAGGATCGCCCCCATCGAGTATCCGGCCGCCAGGCGCGCCACCTCCGCCTGCTGATCGGCGTGGGCGAGTGGCGCCGTTGCGCCACCGAGTCTGGCTACAGCGAGATCGCGACTGAAGCTCACCAGGATCTCCAACGCGGCCTCGAGCCTCGCCCGGTCTCGCGCCAGCTCCTCGGCACGCTCCAAGACGGAGACCAGGGAGCCCAGCCCGCCCCACACCTCCTGGACGATCCGGTCGCGGGTGGCGCGGGTCGCTTCGACATCCAGCGCCAGGGCGCGCTCAGCGCTGCCGCCTGCGAGCGCCGCGGCTGCGGCCGCCTCCTCGGGCGTCCGGCCACGTCGCACTAGGATGTCGCGGAGCGGCCCCTCGCCCAGGGGATCGAACCGCACGCCCTGGCAACGGGACAGGATCGTCGGCAACAGCGCGCTGGGTGCCGTCGTCACCAGCATGAAGAGCGAGGCCCCAGCCGGCTCCTCCAGCGTCTTCAGGAGGGCGTTCGCCGCTGGCTCCTGCATGAGCTCGGCCGGGTCCAGGATGAAGACCTTGGTCTTCCCCTCGTAGGCGCGGAGCGCCGCCCGCGCCGTCACCTCCCGAACCTGGTCGATGGTGATGACCGTCTTTCCCTCGGGCCGCACCTCGGTCACGTCGGGATGCAGGCCGGCCGCGATCTTCCGGCAGGCGATGCAGGTCCCGCAGGCATCCGCGGCCGCCCCGTCAGGCGCACGGGCGGAACCCGTGAGGCAGTTCACCGCCTGGGCCAAGGCCAGGGCCGTGGTGTGCTTCCCCACGCCCGGTGGTCCGAAGAAGCAGTACGCCTGCGACAGCCGCCCGTCAGCCCAGGCCAGGCGTAGATGGGACACGGCCCGATCCTGGCCGAGGATATCGGCGAATGGCATCGGCTCACCCGGAAGCCGGGACGCCGGAGCCGGTCTGGCGCGGGGAGGAGCGCAGCAACCCGTCCACGCGCCGGCGAATGTGGCCCTCGATCTCCGACATCCCGCGAGAGGCATCCAGCAGGATCACCCGCTCCGAGTCCGCGGCCGCGATGGCCCGGTACCCGGTGCGGACCCGCTGGTGGAAGGCCAGCACCTCCGCTTCGATCCGATCGTGTCGCTCCTGGCGCTCCGTCACGCGCCGGGTGGCCCGCGCCAACCCCACCCCCGGATCCAGATCCAGAAGGAATGTCAGGTCCGGGCGCAGGCCCTCCGTCGCCAGGGCGTTGAGTCGCGCGATGAGCGTGAGGTCCAGCCCGCGTCCGTAGCCCTGGTACGCCACCGTCGAATCCGTGAACCGATCGCAGAGGACAATGCGGCCCGCCGCCAGCGCCGGGCGGATCACCTCGTGTACCAACTGGGCCCGGCTGGCCTCGTACAGAAGGAGCTCCGTGGCGGGGCCCATCCGGGTATTCTCGCGATCCAAGAGCAACCCGCGGATCTGCTTCCCGATGGGAGTCCCGCCGGGATCCCGAGTCTCGACGGCGTCCCGGCCCGTGGAGCGGAGGTGGGTCAGGAGCGCCTTGAGCTGGGTGGTCTTCCCCGATCCCTCGCCACCCTCGAAGGTGATGAAGAGGCCCGGCATGGCCTCCCTCAATGCAAAACCGACAACTGATCCGCCTGTGGCGGAACGACCGGGCAATTGTCAGTTCTCGGCTGTCCGTCTTGCATTCTAATGCCCGCCGCCCGCCGACGCCTGGGGGGCCTTCCGGCGGTCCGCGATCTGCTTGGCCGCGCGAGACAATGCCCCCGGAATGTTCCGGTTCTTGGCCAGGTCGTCCAGCTCCCGATCCGTGAGCGAATGGATGCCCAGGCCCAAGGACACGCCCACGGGCGTCTTCGGATTGTTCAGCAGAGCCAACACGATCTGTCTGTTCTGGCGATACTTCCGGTTGCTGGCGATGTAGCGCAGGATCTTGTCGGAGACATCCCGCATCATGGCGATGGCCAGGATCTCGCCATCAGTGATGCGCGGGGAGCCCACGACCTCCAGGGCCACCATCTCGTTGCTGTCCTTGATCAGGATCATCCGGACGTCTTTGTTCCCTTTCTTGGCCAGGGCCAGCTTCTGTCCCACCGGGAGTTCCTTGATGCGAAGCAGGAGGCTCTTCTTGGCCCCCTCCGTGTCCCGTTTCTTGGCGGTCTCGATGTGCCCTTTGATGGTCGGATGCTTGATCTCCGGGACGGCCGGATTGCGGAGCAGCGCCGCCACCGCGTCCACCCAGCGCCCGAGCCGATCCAGGGAGCCCAGCAGGACGTCCAGGAGTGGTCCCGCGGCCCGCTCGGCCAGGCGCGCCATGCCGGCGCCGGGCGTTGCGGGGTGGCGCAGAAGGGCCACGACCACCTCGGGCGAGAGAGCAGGGTGCTCCAGGATCTTCTCCAGGACCTCGAGCGGGGTCTTCGGGTTCTGGGCCAGGTGAAGCAGGTCAATCGCCGTGAGGCCTATCGGATCCATGGAGGTACCAGTCTCCGGGGTCATGCGATCCCTCCCGCCCGCGCCGCCAGGGCCTCGTGGAGGGCTTGCAGGAGCGCGGGCTCGTCGGCCGTCTCAACCGTGCGGAGGTCCAGGAGGACCCGATCTCCCTTGATCCGAACCAGCACGGGCGGACGTCCACGCCGCAGGCGGGCCTCTAGCTCCGCGGCGCCCCCCCGCGCCGGGCGGAGCGCCAGGACCCGCGTGGGCATCGCCTGGAGCGGGAGGGCGCCGCCGCCCACCTCGGAGGTCTCCTCCTCGATGGTCATGGCGACATCCGGGACCGTGGACCGGAGGGCGTGCGCCAGCGCTTCTGCCCGCTCCCCGATCGCTGCTGCCGTCAGACCCAGCATGCGAAGGATCGGGATCTCCTGGAGTGCCCGTTCAGGCTCGCGGTACAGACGCAGCGTCGCCTCGAGGGCGGCCAGGTTGAGCTTGTCGATCCGGACTGTGCGCGCCAGCGGGTTTTTCCGGGCGCGCGCCAGAAGGTCGCGACGGCCCACCAGCATCCCTGACTGTGGCCCGCCCAGCAGCTTGTCCCCGCTGAAGGTCACCAGGTCCACCCCGGCGCGGATGGCGTCCGCGGCCATCGGTTCCTTCCGGAGGCCCAAGAGCGACAGGTCCAGCAGGGCGCCGCTCCCCAGATCATCCATCAGCAACAGCTTGTGGCGCCTCGCCAGGGCGACGAGCTCCGGGAGCTCGACGTCGGCGGTGAAGCCCAGGATCTGGAAGTTGCTCCGGTGCACCCGGAGGATCACGGCGGTCTCCGGGCCGACGGCCTCCTCGTAGTCCCGGAGGTGGGTGCGGTTGGTCGTCCCCACCTCCCGGAGGCGCCCGCCCGCCCGGACCATCACGTCGGGGATGCGGAAGGAGTCGCCGATCTCCACCAGTTGGCCGCGAGAGACCACGATCTCTTTTCCGTCGGCGAACGTGTTGATCGCCAGGAGGACGGCCGCGGCATTGTTGTTGACCACGAGGGCCGCCTCCGCCCCGGTCAGGGCGCAGAGGAGCGCTTCCACGTGGACCTGGCGAGAGCCGCGGGCACCCATTGTTAGATCGAACTCAAGGTTGGCATAGCCGGCCGCGGTGGCCTGGATGGCCTGGAGTGCGCTGGGCGCGAGCGGCGCCCGGCCGAGGTTGGTGTGGAGAACGACGCCGGTGGCGTTGATGACGGGAATGAAAGACGGCCCGGCCTTCTCCGTCGTCGCCTCGGCCACGGCGGCCGCGATGGCATCCGGGGTGAGCAGCATCTCCGCTGCCTCCCGCGACATTCTTCCGCCGAGGACGCGCTGGCGGCGTTCCGCCAGCACCTCGCGGACTGCCTCCAGCACGGCCCAACGGGGATGAGCCGCCAGCAGGCCCTGGATCCTGGGGGTGGCGAGGAGCTCGTCCACCGCCGGGATCTTCCGCAGGATTGTGCCCACCTCGGGCTGGGTTGTCTCGCTCATCGCTCACTCAAGCTTTCAGCCATCAGCGTTCAGCCGTCAGCTTCCGGCTGATTGCTGACCGCTGCCTCGCTGCATTTGTAGCACACGGCCACAGGAGCTTCAATGCCTTTCGCCCCGCCAGGGGATTTGGGTCCTGGACCGAAAACAAACCGGGCCAGGCCCCCCGCCAGAACGAGTGGGGGCGAGCCTGGCCCGACGGAGAGGGGTCTCGGATCCGGCCTACGTGGGGCGCGTCCCGGCCCCCCGACGCGCCTGGAAGCACGTGCGGCAGTAGACGGGACGATCCAGCGTCGGCTTGAATGGAACGGTGGTCTTTTGACCGCAGGAGCTGCAGGTCACCTCGTGCAGCTCCCGGGCGCCGCCTGCCCCCGACCCGGCGCCAAATCCGCCGCCACCGGACCGCTTGGCAGCCTTGCAGTTCTTGCAGCGCTTCGGCTCGTTTTGGAAGCCCTTCTGCGCAAAGAACTCCTGTTCCCCGGCGGTGAACACGAAGGTCTGTCCACAGTCAATGCAGGTCAAGGTCTTGTCTTCGAACGGCATGAGGATTCCTCCATCGGTAGTCGATCCCTGAATGCACCCTCGATCCGCGCCCTGGTTTTTTTTGGCTCGCTACCCTCCTGTGAGATGGGGACCGTGAATTCGTCAGAGCCCGTGATGCGGAAACACCAATTTCTGCAGGCGATACACCTGCTCCCGGACGAAGCGCCAGGCCTGCTCCCGGGAGGATGCCTCCGCGACGTAGGGATCGTCCCGGAGTCGCGACGGGCGGAACCCCAGCCGGCGAAAGGTGGACAGGAATGTCTCCGGCATGTCGTCTGGGATCTCGCGCTGGTTCATGATGGCCCAGGCCAATGTCCAACTGCGGGGCACGCTTTCCGGGTTGTACCCCCCGCCCCCCAGGGCAATCCATTTCCGGCAGAAGGGCTGCAGGCGCTGCACCGCCTCGGCAAAGCCGGTCGTGGTCAGGGCCAGGTTGGTCAGAGGGTCGGTCCGGTGGGTGTCCGCGCCGAGCTGGGTGACCACCACGTCCGCGTTGAAGGCGGTGAGCAGGGGCGGCACCACTTCGTCGAGGGCCCACAGGAAGATCTCGTCGTCGCTGCCGGCAAGGAGGGGCACGTTCACCGCGTAGCCGATCCCCCGACCCCGGCCGATCTCCTCGACAAAGCCGGTGCCGGGGAAGAGGCTCTCACCGCTCTCGTGGATCGAGATGGTGAGCACCTGGTCCGTGTCGTAAAATCCGAACTGCACCCCGTCCCCGTGATGCGCGTCAATGTCCACGTAGGCGACGCGCCGGCCCCGGCGGACCAGGTGCTTGATGATGACGGCGGCGTCGTTGAAGTAGCAGAAACCGGCCGCGCGGGCCGCCGCCGCATGATGGAGCCCGCCGGCGATGCTGAAGGCGCATTCCACCTGGCCGGAGTCCACCAGCTCCAT
>CAZXXV010000212.1:0-1185 GCA_964644725.1 uncultured bacterium | reverse complement strand
CTGAACACGCCAGAACACCGTTACAGGACCGCGCCCCGGGAGACCGAATGGGCCCGGCCCTGCCAGGTGCGGGGACCGCGGACCCTTCACGCTCCGATGGTCGGCGGCGCCTCGCGCGGCCGTCGGTAGGTCCCGCTCCGCCCGCCGGCCTTGAACACCAGGCGGACATCGCCGATGACCATGCCTTTGTCCACTGCCTTGCACATATCGTAGATCGTCAAGGCGGCCACCGACACTGCCGTCAGGGCCTCCATCTCGGCCCCGGTCCGCCCGGTGGTCTTCACCCGCGATTCGATCTCGATGCCGGGAGGTCGGCGGGTCGCCCGAAAGGCGACCTCGGCCGCCGTGATCAGAAGGGGATGGCACAGGGGAACCAGTTCGTGGACTCGCTTGGCTGCCAGGATCCCGGCCAGACGCGCCGCCGCGTACACATCGCCTTTGGGGATGGCCTGATCCCCGATCAGGCGCAACGTGTCGGGCCGCAGCGTTACAAACCCGCGCGCGACGGCCTCGCGGGCCGTTTCGTCCTTGGCCCCGACATCCACCATGCGGGCTTGACCGCGAGCGTCAAGATGAGACAACCTGGTCTCGCTCATTCCGGTACTGCCGCATGATGGCGTACATCTCGTCTTTGAGCTTCAATTTCAGCTTCTGCAGCTCCTTGCGCTTTCGTTCCTGCTCACTGGTCAGGTAGTAGATACGGTCGTACTCGCTGATCTTGATGTCAAACTCCCGATGCTTCTCGGCTAGCCGGCGGAACTCGGGGTTCTCCTCCTTCAGCCGAGCGAACAGCTGTGCTTCCGTATCGCTCATCTTTGACCTCCTTGCGGGCAGATTGGTCCGCTCCGCGCCCTTGGGACGCAGAGGGATGCCTGGACTGGCTTGGATAGGCTAAGGGATTCGTGCTGGGATGGGGTGCCAGCGGGGCCGTGCCGGCCCCGGATGTAAGGGCAGGCTATCACCATATCCTTTGGACCGATATTTAGACTAGACCATATTCGATCAACGGACGCCCGTCAAGGGCAAAATCCTCCGGTTGCACAAGGGGACAAGCCGAAGCCCTGGGCGTGTCCCTCGGCGGCTTTCCGGCGGTCGATCGGCCCCCTCACCGCTTGACAAGTTCTGCGGCCCACGGGTACTGTTCCGGCGCCCGGCTGGACGGATTGAGGATTTCGGATTGCCGAT
>CAZXXV010000211.1:0-7640 GCA_964644725.1 uncultured bacterium | reverse complement strand
TTCCGGGCGACCCGGAGCGCATCCGCGCGGCCGCCCAAAGGATTCGGGCCGCCCTGTGAGGGGAGCCGACCCGGGAACATCGCCCGATCCTTGACAGGGTGAGGAGCGTGGGCTACCGTAGCCCCGCCGTGCGGGGCTGTGCGGGGAGGAGATGCGTGGCCTGGTTCAAGAAAGAGCCGCTGGTCAGCGCGAAGGAAACCAAGGTCCGGATGCCCGAGGGCCTCTGGATCAAGTGCGACCACTGCAAGGAAATCATCTACAAGCCAGAGCTGGAACGGAATGCCAACGTCTGCCCGCGCTGCCAGTTCCACTTCCGGATCAGTGCCCGGGCCCGCATCGACCTTCTCGTGGACCCCGGCAGCTTCGAAGAACGGAACGCCGCTCTCCGCTCCCAGGATCCGCTGCACTTCAAGGACCAGAAGAGCTACCCGGACCGAATCAAGGCCGCCAAGAAAGCGACCGGGATGGAGGACGCCCTGCTCTCGGGCGTCGCGACCATCGGCGGCCGCCGGGTGAGTCTCTGCGCCCTGGAGTTCGGCTTCATGGGGGGGAGCATGGGTTCCGCGGTGGGCGAGAAAGTGACGCGCGCCATCGAGGACGCCATCCGGGAACGGATTCCGTTCATCGCCATCTCCTGTTCGGGTGGCGCGCGGATGCAGGAGAGCGTCCTGTCCCTCATGCAGATGGCCAAGACGTCCGCCGCGTTGGCCCGTCTGGGGCGGGCACGCCTCCCCTACATCTCGATCCTGACGGATCCCACGACCGGCGGGGTCACCGCGAGCTATGCCATGCTGGGCGACATCAATATCGCAGAGCCCAATGCGCTCATCGGCTTCGCCGGGCCCCGGGTCATCCAGGACACGATCCGCCAGGAGTTGCCTACGGGCTTCCAGCGGGCGGAGTTTCTCCTCAATCACGGCTTCGTGGACATGATCGTGGAACGGAAGAACCTGCGCCAGACCCTGATCCAGCTCCTCGACTTCTTCGCCGGTGCCTCCGGCGCGCCGGCTGGGGCCCCGCGTCCCTAGGCGAGGGAATCCCCAGAGGATACCGCGCCCTCCCGTCCCACGCTCGTCCTTCTCGGGATCCGTCCCCGTGACCTACGCACAGGCGACCGAGTTCCTCTTCAGCCTGCGCCGCTTCGGCTGGCGCCTGGGTCTAGAGACCGTGGAGCGGCTCCTCTCCCTCCTGGACAATCCCCAGGCGAGGGTGCCGAGCATCCACATCGGCGGCACGAACGGCAAGGGCTCGACCGCGGCGATGCTGAGCGCCATTCTCCAGGCGGCTGGCTACCGCACGGGCCTGTACACGTCGCCGCACCTCCTCGACTTCACGGAGCGCATCCGGGTGAACGGCGTCCCCATAGGGGAGGCCGAGGTGACGCGGCTCACGGCCCAGTTGAAGGATCTCTGCTCGGTGCACTTCGCTCAGCAGCCGATCCCGAATCCCCCCTCAGACCGGCTGCCCCACCCCACGTTCTTCGAGCTGACAACGGCCATGGCATTCTTGCACTTCGCCCGGCAGGCGGTGGAGGCGGGGGTGATCGAGGTCGGCCTGGGCGGCCGGTTCGATGCGACCAACGTGATCACCCCGCAGGTGGCGGTGGTGACCAACGTCTCCCTCGAGCACCAGGAATACCTGGGCCGAACGCTCCCCGAGATCGCCATGGAGAAGGCCGGGATCATCAAGACGAACGTTCCCGTCGTCACCGCCACCCAAGGGGAAAGCTACGAGGTCATCCAGCGGACTGCGGCCGACCGGCGAGCCCCCCTGGTGAACATCCACGAGGCGTACACCTACACCATCCGGGAATCGGGATTGGCCGGCCAGACGCTGGACCTCACGGGACCCGTCCGCCGCTACGAGGATCTGCGGATTCCCCTGGCCGGACGGCACCAAGCGGAGAACGCCGTGACCGCCATCGCCGTGGCTGAGGTGCTGGAGAACCTGGGATTTCACCTGGGCGAGGCGGCCATCCGGCGTGGGCTGACCCACGCGCGCTGGCCGGGGCGCCTCCAGGTCGTCTCAGACCGGCCCCGGATCCTCCTGGATGGGGCCCATAACCCGGCCGGGGCCCAGGTCCTTGCCGCCTTCCTGAGGGAGCATCGGTCCACGATCAATCGGCTCATCCTGGTCTTCGGCGTCCTCAAGGACAAGGACTGGGAGGCGATGCTCGCCCCCCTGGGACCGCTGACAGATCAGACAATCCTCACCCACCCACCGGCGGATCGGGGAGCCGACCCGCACGAACTGGTCACGGCGGATCGCTACTGCTCGAAGGTGGAGATCGCGGCAGACCCGGGAGAGGGACTGGGACTGGCGCGGACCATGGCCAGACCCGAGGATACGATCCTGGTGACCGGGTCGCTCTACACGGTCGCCGCCGCCCTTCGCGCCCTGAACATCGCCGTCGGCTGATCGCCCGCCGATCCATGACACTGTTCAGGCGTTCATGAGTTCGGGTGTTTCTTTGGCGGATTCGGGAGTTCCCGCGCCCTGTGTACACCCGAACTATCGAACGCTCGAACGCTGTTGATCAAGTCCCCCACGTTGATCACGAATGGCGAGACGAACGACTCAGCCATCACGGAAATGCCCGCCGCCGCGTAAGCCTTTCCGCCGGGCGGATGAATGCCCTTGGCCTTCGGGTCTGGGGGGTTCTTCTTCGCGCCGAGACTTGTTGGCGCCGATCTCATACGCCAGCCTCGGGAAAGGGAACTGGGCAGAGGACAGGGCGATCGCCGTTGCCGTGGCAACCCCCGGTCCGAGAACGTGTGAGGGGACAAGTGAGAGGGTCGCGCCGCTTGACACCGGCGCCCGCTGTTGATAGGCTCGCGATCATTGGAATCTCGCCCCGGGGACCGGCGCTACCCTTGTACTGACTGTCTTCTCTGGGCTCTGTGAGTTACACTCTCTTTCTGCCCTGTATCCGCCTGAGGTGTCGTCCGCCCCGGGTTGCCACCTGGGTTTTTCAAGCTCTTATTGGCGAGCTGGCTAGCCTGCAGAACTTCACTTATCCGGCCGACATCTTCTCCTCGCGCTACTTCTATAAGCAGGACATCGCCATGTCGGAAACCGTGCTGAGCGGCCCCGGGGAGATGGCGGCCCGCAGGTCCCAGGTATTGTTGCCAAACCGGTAGCTGAGTGGCTCTGAGGGCGGATGGTGCGGCACGCCGCATTCGAAGGAACACGGTAATCAGATCAGAAAGGAGCAAACATGAGGATCGAGGGCATCGACATCTACTGGGTGAAGCTGCCTCTCGCGTTCGTCTGGCGCACTTCCTATGCCGACCAGCACTACACCGAAACCATTCTAGTGCGGATGGAGGGCGAAGGGCACTACGCCTGGGGCGAGAGCTGCCCGGTATACATCCCCGCCTACTCGGCGGAGCACACCATCGCCACCTTCCACACCGTGCGCGAGCACATGGCACCGCGCATCATCGGCCAGGACATCGAGTCGGCTCAGGATCTCCTGGACCGCATCTCGTTCATCAAGGGCAACCAGTTCGCCCGGGCCGCCCTGGATATCACCTGGTGGGTGCTGGACGCCAAGCGGCGTGGAGTGCCACTGCATGTAGCACTCGGCGGCAAACGAGATCGTGTCTCGGTCGGGGCCGACTTCGGGGTGCAGGACTCCCTGGATATACTCCTGCAGAAGATCCAGGGAGCCATCGACCAGGGCTTCCCACGCATCAAGTTGAAGTTCCGGCCTGGCTGGGACCTGAACATGGTGGATGCCGTTCGGTCCACGTTCCCGAAGCTCACCTTCCACGTGGACTGCAACGCCGCCTACACGCTGGCCGACGCCGACCTCTTCCGCAAGCTGGACCGCTACCACCTGGCCATGATCGAACAGCCGCTGGTCGACGACGGCATGAGCCTGGTCAACCACGCCGATCTGCAGAAGATGATCGAGACGCCCGTCTGCCTGGACGAGAGCGTGCAGAGCCTGGGTCACGTCCAGGCGGCCATACGTTTGGGGAGTTGTAAGGTGGTCAACATCAAGATGGCCCGTGCGGGTGGCCTTACTGCCTCGCGGGACATTCAGGCCCTGTGCGCCGAGCATGGCATCCCCTGCTGGGTAGGCGGCATGCTAGAGAGCGCCATCGGCGGTGCCATCTGCGCCGAGTTGGCCACGCTGCCCAACTTCACCTATCCGGGCGATATCTTCCCCTCGTCGTACTTCTACAAGAACGACATCGGCAAGCCAGAAATCGTCCTCAGTGGACCAGGCGAAGTCACCACCTCGCAGGTGCCGGGCATCCCCCAGGAGCCCGATCCCGACCTGCTGAAGCAGTGGACTGTGGAGCATGTTTCATTCAGGATGTAGGCGTAATGCGAGCACCTCACAACCGACGTGACCGAACCAGAGCGTATGCTCATGTCGTTCCTCACAGAAGCCGATAGCTGAAGGCTGAGTGCAGGTAGATAGTCGCGTTGCGCTGCCCAGATGGCAGCCTTTAACAACCAAACCAGGAGAACGCCATGCGCTTTGATCTTCTCCTCCGCGGGGGCCACGTCATTGACCCCAAGAACGGCATCGACGCGCCGAAGGACGTGGCTGTTGCCGACGGCAAGATCGCCGCCGTTGACGACGCCATTCCTCCTGGCCAGGCGACCAGGG
Source organism: uncultured bacterium (assembly GCA_964644725.1). Taxonomy (GTDB): domain Bacteria; phylum Methylomirabilota; class Methylomirabilia; order Methylomirabilales; family 2-02-FULL-66-22; genus 2-02-FULL-66-22. The sequence continues at coordinate 3,013 of CAZXXV010000211.1, read as the reverse complement.
CCTTGGACGTGTCCGGCCTGTACGTGGTTCCAGGCCTCCTCGACATCCACGTCCACCTCTACGCCACGGCCGGCAACCGGGACGCCTGGGCTGGCGATTACAGCATCCTCCCCGACGGCTTCAGCTTCCGCAGCGGCGTGACCACCATGGTCGACGTCGGCAGTGCCGGCCGGCGCAACTTTGAGGACTTCCGGTTCCGCGTCCTCGACCGCTGCGCTACCCGGACGTACGCCTTCGTCAACATTGCCGGCCTCGGCATGGCCAATATCGAGGCCGAGCAGAACGTCTACGACATGGATCCCAAGCGGACGGCTGACCTGGCCAAGCAGCACGCCGACAAGATCGTAGGCATCAAGACCGCCCATTACGAACTGCCCGATTGGGTGTCGGCGGAGCGTGCCATCGAGGCCGGCGTGCTGGCCGACATCCCGGTCATGGTCGACTTCGGCTACTTCCGACGCGAGCGGCCTTACTACCATCTGGTCGGGCAGAAGCTGCGGCCGGGCGACATCAGCACCCACTGCTTCCGAGGACCGGTCCCCTGCATCGGCGCCAACGGCAGGGTTCTGCCATATCTGCTGGAAGCCCGGAAGCGCGGTGTCCTCTTCGACCTGGGCCATGGCGCCGGCAGCTTCGTCTTCGGCAACGCCGTGCCCTGCATCCAGCAGGGCTTCTACCCGGACGTCATCTCCACGGACCTTCACTACCTCAGCATGAACCTCGGCATGCTGGACATGATCACGACCATGTCCAAGTTCTTGGTCATGGGCATACCGCTGTACGACGTGATCCGCACGTCGACGATCGCAGCGGCCGAGGCCATCGGCCATCCCGAGCACGGCCATCTCAGCGTCGGCGCCGCTGCCGACATGGCCGTTCTCAACCTGCTCCGCGGGACCTTCGGGTTCATGGACTCCTTCGGTGGCACCGTCAAGGCAGACCAGCGCCTGTTCTGCGAGCTCACGCTGAAAGACGGGCGCGCGGTGTGGGACTGGAACGGCCGTTCGGGCGTTGACTATCGGCAGATGGGTGATGCGGTCGGCATCCGTCCCGGCGAAGAGCGCGTGATGCCGCCGGCGTGAGCGGTTCTTGCGCTAACGGGGTCTGCCCGCGCTTCTGCGCTCGAGGCTGCGTGGACGCCGGGAAAAGCCGGAGGCTGTTCACCCGGCTCGACCTGGATCGGCTGGCGCAGCCCGATCCTCTGGGCCTTATCGCCGAGATGGCATCTCAGATCCCCGATCCCCACGGAAACGCTGAGCTCTACCGCAGTTGACAGTCGAACGGCGCTCAGGGATCTTGGCAGACCCGGGGGCTCCTCCTGTCGGAGGTTCGGGAGTTCGAGAGTCCGGGCGTTCCCGTGTCCTGTACAGCCGAACTGCCGAACCCTCGAACCGTCGAACGCCTTTCAAAAAAGCGCCCCTGTGGCCACCGCACCACGATCCTGTGTCTCCCTCTAGCCAGTCTTTTCCCGACGCCAACGGGCTCCGGAAGGCCAGGAATCCGCTTTTTCGGGGGATTCCCGTGTGTTATCATCCGAGCCTCCCGTAGGGCATTCGTTTTGCACGGATGACGCCGCTGGATCGGCGAGAGGGCTTCCCATGCGGCAGATGAAACCCACCGAGGCAGGCGTTCCCATGCAGGACCTCTGCGCCATCGTCATGGCCGCCGGTCAGGGTACACGGATGCACTCCAAATTGGTCAAGGTCCTGCATCCCCTGAATGGTCTGCCGATGGTCTGCTACGTTCTGGAGTTGTGCCGCCGTCTCGGCGTCAAGCGCACCTTGGTGGTCATCGGACATCAGGCCGAGCGGATGCGGGAAACCCTCGCCCCGCTGGCCAGCGGGGTCGAATTCGTTCTGCAGGCAGAGCAGCGAGGCACCGCCCATGCCGTCCTGCAGGCCGAGTCGGCCCTACAGGGATTCGACGGGGATGTCCTGATCCTCTCCGGTGACGTTCCCCTCCTGAGCGATGCCCTGGTGGAGCGACTGGTGGCCACACACCTCACGGAGCGGGCCGACGCCACGCTGGTCACGGCGCGCCCCTCGAATCCCAGCGGGTACGGCCGGGTCCTGCGGGACCGGCGGGGCGCCTTCCGTGCCATCGTCGAGGAGGTGGAGGCCACGCCTGCGGAGCGGCGCGTGACGGAGATCAATGCAAGCATCTACTGCTTCCGGGCATCGCGCCTGTTTGCGGCGCTGCAGCGGGTGAAGCCATCCTCCGTGAAGAAGGAGCTGTATCTCCCGGAGGTGTTGCCCATCCTCCGGAAGGCAGGGAAGGCCGGGGGACGGATCGCCACGGTCCTGGCCGACGACCCGCGGGAGGTCCTGGGGATCAACACGCGGGCGGAGCTGGCGGAGGCGTATGCCGTCGTCCGGGGGCGCATCGTCAATCACCTGATGGCGGAGGGCGTCACCTGCGTGGACCCGGCGAGCGTCCACGTCTCGAGCCTGGCGTCGGTGGGACGGGATAGCACGCTCTACTCCAACGTGCAGCTCGAGGGCCGCACCAGCATCGGTGAGGGCTGCACGATCCATGCGGGCTGCCGGATCCGGGATTCGCACCTGGGCAACCGGGTGACGGTGCTGGATGGTTGCGTGATCCTGAACAGCGAGATCGCCGACGAATGCACCATCGGCCCGTATGCCCACCTGCGGCCGGGCTGCCGCCTGAAGCGGAAGGCCAAGGTCGGCAACTTCGTCGAGGTCAAGAAATCGGTCATCGGCGAGGGCTCCAAGGTCCCGCACCTGACCTACGTAGGGGATGCCACCCTCGGGGACCGGGTGAACATCGGGGCTGGGACGATTTGCTGTAACTACGACGGCTTCGCCAAGCACCAGACCATCATCGAGGACGAGGCCTTCATCGGCTCCAATACCAGTCTGGTAGCCCCGGTCCGGATCGGGCGAGGCGCCATCGTGGCCGCCGGCTCCGCCATCACCCAAGAGGTGCCGCCAGACGCCCTGGCGTTCGGGAGGGCCATGCAGGTGAACAAAGAAGGACGCGCGGCGGAGAT
>CAZXXV010000210.1:0-7661 GCA_964644725.1 uncultured bacterium | reverse complement strand
GGAAGAGGTCAAAGGTGTCGATCTCCCGGTCGTCTGCCCATGACTCGGGTTCAATGGAGACCTGACCGGGGAATTCATCGGCTTCGGGAATGTGGAGATGGGGCTTCTTTGCTTCGGGTATCGTGTGGCCGCTCATTGTTCCCTCCAAAAGAAAGAGGCCAACCCCACTGGCGGTGGAATTGGCCTCCAGTTGACTGGTCAGCCGATGCGTGCAACGCGACCTACGCCAGCCTGACCTTCTCCGTCTTGTCTATCTGCACGACACGCGAATCCTGGATGATGATCTGCACCTGGCCGAACCGCACACTCCGAATGGCCTCGATGATCTGGCGAACTATTTCACCATCCTCGCAGAGGTCCGACCTTCTGGAGGGACGGGCTTCATTGTTCATCGCTTCCTCCAACTACTTTGAAATCTCAATTGGATTACCGGAGTTTCCGGCGAAAAAAATACTCGTCACTCCTCGCGGAAGCGACAACACATGCCCATTATCGGATCCCCCCTCCTGTCGCTCAAATGCAAAGCCCCTCCCCATCGTGACGATGAGAAGGGGCTGTGAGAAATCGCGTCCCCTTCTCATCTCTCCCCACCGACCCTCGGTCGCACCTTCGGGTGCGTCGGTCGTCTGGGGCAGGAGTTGGCACCCCGCGTGCCAGGTTTGACCGGGGTTGCCGTGGCTTCGTAGGGCCAGTCCCTCAGCCACTCTGGATGAGAAGTGTGCACCCTTTTAAACGAGCATCCGGCTCCTGTCAAGAAAAAAGCCAGAGCTTACTCACCGCCCTAACGAGAAACTCCAGAGATAGTCTATCAATGCGGCCAGCTCCTGCTCGGTGAAGATGCTTCCCCAGTACGGCATCCCGGTGCCCATTCCGCCGCGGCGAATCTTCGCCGTGTAGAGATCGCTCGTGCCCGCCAGCATTCGCTTTAGATCGGTGAAGTCGGCCGGTTTCTTCGGCTGGCTTTTACCGCCAGGTCCGTCCCCCGCACCACGTTCGCCGTGGCAGGCGGCGCAGTTCTTGAGGTACAACTGCTGCCCGAGTGCCAATCGATCGGGCGTGGTCCCGAGCGACCAGAGGTACGCCACCACATCCCATCGGTCCTGCGCGCTCCAGCCCCGCGCATACCGCGGATGGGGGAACCCAGTGGTCGCGCCCCTGGTAGGAGCCCGGACGTGCGAAATCATTCTCGGCGATTCGTGCGGGTTCTTCCGCTTGGACAGCATCTGAAAGACCTGGGCCGGGCTCATCTCCTGCAACTCCCGGCGGCCGATGGGCCCCGCACGAGCTGTCCCCTCCCCACGGCCCCCATGGCATCCAACACAGCGGTCCTCGTACAGGGCCGCACCCCGAACCGCAGACGGCTGGGCCGGAGGGACGACTCCCGCGTCGCGCGGCGTGTCGAGGTGCTGAAGCGCCACGTCCGACGCAGACGCCTGCACGACCTTGAGCGCCTGGGCCGGACCGCGGACCTCCAGGGTGCCCCGCATCCGGGGATGACTGGGGTCGCACCACATGGTGCAGTAGAACGTAAACTCCCCGGCTTGGTCCGCCACGAACTCGACGGTCGCGGTCTTCCCGGGCTCAATAGGCCCGGCGTCCACGCCGAGCCGACCGATCGCAAATCCGTGGACCACGTCCTCCGATCGGATGCGCAGGCGGACCCGCTCGCCTCGATTCACCACGATGCGGTCGAGCGACCACCCGCCGGCCGCCGGCTGACGGGCCACCAGCTCGATGGTTCGGTCAGACGATCTGATCCTCCCCAGCCAAGCCGCCGACACGGCCGCGAGAAGCCCCGCGAGGAGCGCCAGGCTGACCAGCCGGGCCAAGCGCTCCGCTCGCGATCCCGGCGAGCGAGACGAAGCGAGCGGTCGCCGAACAAGATCCCAGGGCCTCACGCGGACGCCCCCAGGTACAGCCAGAGAAAGAAGAGCGTCTCTGCCGTGAGCACGGTCGCCTGAATCACCAATCCCCCCACTGCCTCCTGGCCCCCTGTGAACGTACGAAGGATCGAGTCCGACGTCGTGATGGAGATCATCAATCCAACGATGAGGACGATCGCTTGCAGCGATGGGATCCAGCCTGCCAGCCATGGCCGCCAGGCGACATCCTGCGTGCCCAGCAGGTTCCATCCCCACCCGAGAGGATCGGACAGGACCGGGAGGGCGTACGAGAGGTTGGCGAAGACGAAGGACAGCGTGAAGGCCAACCAGGCAGCCAGACCGAGAGGCACCAGGGGGTAGGCGAGGGCCACGAATAGCTGCCCCAGGGGCACCTCCCGCAGGCCCACCGCGCGCCGGACGAGCGCCGCGATTCCCAGGTGCGCGCCCGGCACCCCCACCAGGTTGAGCGCGAGGAAGGCCGCGGCGTACAGGCCGAACCCCGGGAGCCAGTCGAGGTTGGCCCATGCCTTCAGCCAACCCCAGGGGCCGAGCAGCACCACGGGATAGATCGCCGCGCAGGCCAGCATGATGAACGCTTTGTAGGCCTCGTCCAGCCGCCAGCCGCGCGCCATGAGAAGGTCTGTCCCCGGCCAGCGCACGCTCACTGCCACGTTGTCCTTCGGACAGGTTCGCAGGCACTCGCCGCACAGCCCGCAGTACGCATTCCGGTCCAGCCTCCACGGCTGCTCCAGCCAAGGGCAACCGTAGCCTGACGCGCTCCCGAGATAGCACTCTTTGGTCCAATGATTTTGACAGACGACAGGGTCCTTGACCCGCAGCTCGAGAGGAGCCAGCAAAGAGTACAACCCGATGAAGCCGCCCACCGGGCAGACGTAACGGCAGAAGGCCCGTCGCTCGAACAGGAGAGCCAGTCCCAAGGCCCCGACCAGGAACCCCAGGAGAACCCAGCCCGTGATCCATGGCTGGGTCAGGATTACGGTGCTGAAGAGCGCCACCCCCAGGAAGCCGATGTTCTGGAGCCAGATGCCCCGTAGCCGCGTGGGCCAGCGCCATCCGAGGGTAAAGGGCAGGCCATTTATCGGCCGGTCGGGGGCGCTGATGGCCAGGGGCAGGCCGACTTCCCCGGCCACGGGGGGTCGAACCAATGCGCCTCGCTGCACCCATTCTCCCGGCGCCGGGACCGGGCAGATCAGGCACCAAGCCCGGCCCCCCAGCGGGAGCAGGACGCACATGAGGAGCCCCCACCACACGATCCATACGAAGACGATGCCGAAGTTCGCGCTCCCCACAGCCGTGCCCGCCAGGCCGGCCAAGATGGCGACCGCGAAGCCGAGAAGAGCCAGGGTCATCAAGACCCAGTTCAGTGCGCGTTGCCGCAGGACGCCGCGAACCACGGGCCAGCGCGTCAGCTCTAATCGGCCCCGCGCACTGGATGCGTGCTGCGGGGTCACGGGGCTCATGCGCTCACCTCCCGCCGTGCCCCGGCACACCCGACCGTCAGGTACGTTACTGTTCCCGCTGCCGTCAGGATCGTCAGGCCGACTGCCCGCCACCATGGCCCGTTAGGCTCCACAATCAGCTCCCCCAGCATGAACGGATGGAGGCTCCCGCAGACCTTGGAGCATCGCAGCCGGAACTTCCCTTCTCGGTCGGCCACGAAGCTCGCCCGCGCCGGACGGCCTGGCACAGCCACGAGGTCCACACCGTACCCGTCCACGTACAGGCCGTGGGTCACGTCCTCCGCCTCCAGCACCATCGTGACCCGCTCGCCCTGCGACACCCGGAACACCCCGGGCGCGTACGCATACTGGCGGCCACGGATCACGATCTCCCGCTCGGACGCCCGGGGGGCGGGGACGGGCCATGGGGCCAGAAGGACCACGGCCCCCAGGGCGAGGAAGACCACAAGGACGATCCCGCGGCGCATCGCTCAGGGCACCGGCGGCGTGGGGGTGGACGGCCCGAAGCGGCTATACGTTCGATCCACGTAGGCCCGGATCTCCTTGAGGGACGCACCCTGCTCCAGCATGCGCATCACGTCCCGCGTGATGTCCACACAGATCCCTCACCCGAAGCTCATGGGATCGAAGACGATACTCCCGTCCGGCCTCACGTCCTTGATGTAGCAGTCGGCATTGCTCTTGTGGCCCTCCGCCCCGCACCCGCAGTAGCATGGGATCTGGCGCAGGATATCCCGGTTGGCGATGGCGAAGCGGTAGGCATCCCGCACGTTCCGGGGTGCCTGCCGGATGTTGGCGGGCAGAGCCGACTCCGGCGCCAGGGCGTACGCCCATGTGGTCCTGCCGGATCGGCCGGGCCAGAGGAGGATAGCTGAGATGATGGCCGCCACGAGGGCGAACCCACCCCCCAGGAGCCAGAGGCGGCGGCGCCTCCTCCCCTGGACGGGCGGGGGGGGCGGCGTTGGGTTCCCCTTGCGTCCCCTGCTCATCGCCTGACCTTCCTCTCGTGCACCCGTGCCTCCTAGTGCTCGTCGGCTACGAGAAGCCACGTCAACGGGTCCGACCGGTGGCCTTCAGCCACATGGCCTGAACCGACTCGTGGTCGGCCAAGGCTGCCACGAGGTTGAAGCGGGCGCGGGTCAGCGCCGTCTGCGCGTCCAGGATCTCGAGCTGGATTCCCCGCCCGGCGGCGTAGCGTTCCTGGACGATCCGAAACTGCTCCTCGGCCTGCTCTAGGCCCTTCCGACTCGCCTCCACGTTCTTCTCCGCCGCCGCCAGCATCAGGGCCGCCTGGTTCACCTCTTTGGCCACCTGCTGCCGGGCCTGCACTTCCAACTCTCGGGCTTTGTCCCGCCTCGCCCTCGCCGTACCGATGGCGTTCTCGCGCATGAACCCGTCGAAGAGCGGGATGGTGAGCACGAGTCCGGCCGAGTAGCCCTCGGGTTTCCCAGAGGGCTCGCCCCTGTTTTGGATTCGCTGCCAGTCATACATCCAGGTCGCCGACAACTCGGGCAGGTAGCGCCCAAACGCCGCCCGGACCTCGGCGTCGGCCGCCTCGACCTCCTTGGCCGCGGCCCGAACCTCCGGTTGGGTCTCCAACGCCTGCCGGATTCCCTCACCCACCGAGACCTCCATCGGCCGGTACTGCAGGGGCTCTGCTACCGTGATCGGCGATGACAGGTCCACTCCCAGCGTGGTCTTGAGGGCGATCAGGGCAAGCTGGGCCTGGTTCCGGGCCATGGTGTCCATCTGGACGACGTTCGCCAGTTCGGCCTCGTCCCGAAGCACGTTGAACCGGGCGACCCTGCCTGCCGCGAACTCCTCGCGGCTCACGCGCAGCCGTTCCTCGGTCTGGCGCAGCAACTCCCCCGTGACTCTTGCGTTCTCCTGCCCCCGCACCGTAGCGATGTAGTCCAGGCGCGCCTGCATCGCCACCTCGACCTCGGTTCCCCGGAGCATCAGAGTCGCCGCCTCGGCCCGGGCATCGGCCGCCTTGTATCCGTAGTAGGTCCGCCCCCCGGAGAAGATCGGCCACATGGCGGTGAGGTTCAGATCCTGCGCGCGGTTCGTCCCGAAGAGCTGGTAGTTCCGCGCCATGGTGTCTCCGGCCGAGTTGTAGATGTTCGGGGTCATGTTCTGGTTGGCCAGGTACCCGTTCATCGAGACCTGGGGCAGGAAGCCTGCCAGCGCCTCGCGGCGCAAGGAAGTCATGGCCCGCTGGTCGGCGCCGGAGGCCTTGACCTTGCGACTGTGCTCCAGGGCAAGCGTCACTACCTGCTCCATGGTCAGGGGCCCCTCGATCCGGGGCAGGGATTCTCCCGCGCCGGCCGCACGCTGGACGGGCGCGAGTGTGGCCGCCAGAAAAACGACTGCCAGCACGAGAGGCCACCTGAGCCAATGGTTCACTGAATGGTCACGAAGTCGCATTGGTATCTCCACGGTTTGCATGAGGATTCTCACTTGGCCTCCAGGTTGAATTTGGCGGAGGTTGATCGGCCCTGGGGCCGGGTGGCGGTCACCTCGACCGTCCATGCGCCAGCCATGCCGAGCTTGACGGTAGCCTCGTAAACTCCCGGATCCTTTGCGGCGCGCGCCGTCACCTTGGGAACGGTCATTCCCGGCATCACGGCGTTCACCTCGAGTTTCGCGTCGGAAATGGGGGCGCCTGCCGCGTCCTTCACCTCGAAGCGCAGCTTGGCGCTGCCCGAAGAGAGCTTGACCGGGTTGCTGGAAAGAGTGATCTGCAGCTTCTCCGCCGCACTTGCGGGGCTACCGGCCTGGGCGACCTGTGACCCTGCCCCGTGGCCCGGCATGTCTTTCATGTCCGAGGCTTTCTCCGGCTCCTTGGGCTTGGCCGGCGCCTCCCCCATGCCCGGCATTTCCTTGTGGGCATCCGTCGCCTCTTGCCCGACTGGCTTTCCCGCAGACACATCGCTCACCCGGGCGCCCGCGTACAGGCCCTCGTGGCCCCTGGCGACGACGCGCTCACCGCTCTCGAGTCCTTTGAGGATCTCCACCCGCTCCGGACTCTCGAGGCCCGTGGCTACCTCGCGGGGCTCCACCTGGTCCTCTCCCTTGAGCACCCACACGGTCGCCTTCCCTGCCATTCGCGCCACGGCGCCGCGGGGCACAGTCAGGGCATCTTTGCGCTCGCCGGTGACGAACTGCATCTGCACGTACTGCCCCGGCAGAAGCCGGCGCGCGGTATTATCCACCACGGCCTCCACGACAGCGGTGCGCGCCCCCTGATCCACGAAGGGGAACACCGAGGTAACGCTCGCCCTGAACGGCGGGAGGCTGTTTCCGGTGGTTATTACGGCCACCGGTGAGCCGATGCGGATCAGCGGCAAATCCTTCTCTCCCACATTCGCCTGGAGGCGAACCTTGTCCACCTGCGTGGTTTTCAAGATGGCCATCCCGGGCTGGACCAGGACGCCGGGCGCAACCAATCGCTTGACGACATACCCGCTGCTCGGCGCCAGGATGTCCGCGTAACCTCGCACGATTTCCGCAGTCCGGACGACTGCTTTGCTCTGCGCTATCATGGCATCGGCCGCCTCGATCTTCTTCCGCGCCGACGCCTCCATGGCCCGAGCCTGCTCCAGCTTGGCCCGCGCGGCCTCCACCTTGGCCCGCGATGCCGCCGCCATGGCCCGGGAGTTCTCGGCCTCCTGCTGTGCGATGGCGCCCTTGGCCAGGAGCTGCTCGTCCCGAGCGGCCACCAACTGCTGGTAACCAGATTCTGCTTCGGCCATGGCCAGCTCTTTCTCCATCTGGACGATGCCTTGTCGCGCCGCCGCCAGATCCGCCTCCATCTGCGCCCGGTTGGCCTGTGCGGTGGCCAGCATGGCCTCGGCTTCCCGGACCCGCGAGGACAACTCGACGTCATCCAGGCGCGCCACCACCTGGCCCTTTTCGACGCGGTCCCCCGGGTACACGCGCATCTCAATGATCTGTCCGGTCACACGAGGGTAGATGTCCTCTTCGTTGAACGGCGCGACGCTCCCCGTGTAAACCACGGTCCCCGTGATTGTGGCGCGATCAACCGTGGCCAGCGTCACCGGGAACGGGATGCTTCCCGAGGCAATGCGCATGTTCATGTCCATCGCCTGGCGACCCGAGCTGACGTTGGCGTAGTACGCCCATGCGCCGGCCAACACGACTACGGCGATCGCTGCAACCTTTTTGAGAAGATTCATCGAACTCCTCCCCGCGTGTCAGGTGTAGTCAGCAGCGCGAGCTTCCGTTGCTGGGACTCGGTCAGGATCTGGGATGCCGCCTCGGCATGGCGCTGCCG
>CAZXXV010000209.1:0-7710 GCA_964644725.1 uncultured bacterium | reverse complement strand
TCATCCACGCCTCCCTCCTGGGGGAGAAGGACGTCGTCGTGGCGGTGAGCCATACGGGCCGCAACCGGGATCTCCTGGATGTGCTGAGGGTGGCGAAGTCAACCGGGGCGCGGATCGTTGCCATCACCCACTACGGCCCATCGCCGACCGCGAAGCTGGCGGATGTGGCCTTGTATACCATGGCCCGGGAGACGGCCTACCGCCAGGAGTCGCTGTCCTCACGGATCGCGGCGCTGACCATCGTGGATGTCCTCTACGTTGGGGTGGGCGTTCGCCTCCACCAGCAGGTGATCAGAAACATCAAGCAGATTCGTCGAGCTATTCTCCGAACCCGGCTCTGAACTGAGACGCAGAGGGGACCGATAGAACCGCCGCTCCCGAGGGTGGGTGCGGCACTCGCGGTGAGAATCCGCGAGCAGATGAGGGAGGAAAGGTCATGAGACGTTGGATCGTCGGGGTAGGTGTGAGCGTTCTGGGGTTGGTCCTGCTGGTGGGCACGGCCTTGGCGCAGGAGGTGACCCTGCGCGCGGGGATCATGGTCTCGAAGGATTACCCCTTCACCAAGGGGGCCCAGTACTTCGCCGACAAGGTGAAGGAGCGCACCAACGGGCGGGTCAAGGTGGATGTGTACTCGGACGGCGTGCTGGGAAGCGAGATCGAGATGTTCGAGCAGGTCCGGAAGGGGGCACTGGACCTCGTGGTGACCTCGCCGGGGAACCTGGCTCCCTTCTTCAAGGAGATGGACCTCCTCGACCTGCCCTTCCTATTCAAGGACCATGCCCACCGGGATGCCGTAGCCGACGGGCCCGTCGGCAAGCGCTACGCCGAGAACATTGAGAAGAAGGCGGATGTGGTAGTCATGGGGTATTTCGGTGGATCTGTGCGGAACATGATCTGCCGGACCAAGGCGATCAACTCCATCGACGACATTCAGGGCATCAAGATGCGGGTCTGGCAGTCGTCGGTGGTCATTGACACCTGGAAGGCGCTGGGGACCGTGCCCTCGGTTGTGGCATACGCCGAGGTTTACAATGCCCTACAAACGGGAGTTGTGGAGTGCGCGGAGAACGAATCGCTGACCTTCACCACGGCGAAATGGGCGGAAGCCGCGAAGACCGTAGCATTGACCCAGCACAGCATCACGATCCGCCCGTTCCTGCTTAGCGCGAGGAGTCTGGCGAAGCTTTCTCCGGCAGACCGAGAGGTCGTCAGGGCAGCAGGACGGGAGGCCTCGGCCTACGAGGTCAAGCTCGAGGTGGAGCAGGACAAGGTCGCGCGTGACCTCCTCGTATCGAAGTACGGGATAAAGGCCACCACGCCGGAGCGGAAGCCTTTCATTGACCGTAGTGAAGCCGTTCGGCAAGGCTTTGCGAAATCGGTGGGGGCCGAATCCACCCTCCAAGAGATCTACGGTTTGGCGAAATAGACCTGGAATCCCGGAGATGCCGGGGTGAACCAACCGGCATCTCCGGGAATATTGTGCAAGAGACGATGATGGCGCAGTTCCAGGCGTGGTGCAGTCGGCTCGAACATTTCCTGATCGGGATGGTTGCCACCCTGGTTGGCTGCATTCTTGTAAGCGTCACGGTCCAAGTCGTAAGCAGAATCGTGGGTATCGCACTCTTCGTTTGGCTAGATGAGGTCATCAGAATTTCCGTCTTATGGCTCACGTTCTTGGGCAGCGCAGTCGCTGTTCGCCGTAAGAGCCATTTCGTGATTGACCTGCTGGTTGAGATGCTCCCTCAGAATCTTCGAAGGATTGCCCGGGTCGGAATTCAAGGAGCAGTCCTGATTGGTGTGCTGCTTCTCCTGTGGACTGGCTGGCAGTTGTCTGAGATCGCGATGGGCCGGGTGTATCCGATTAGCCGCGTGCGGCAGACATGGGGATTTGCGGCAGTCCCCGTGGGGGGCGCTCTCATGCTGCTGTTCTTGATCGAGGGGTGGCTATACCCGGCCCCGCACGAGGATTCTCAGGCGGGAGAGCAAACCACATGAGCCCAGGTGCCGTTCTCTTCGCCGGCTTCATCGTCTTCATCGCCGGCGGAGTTCCAATTCCGTTCGCCCTGCTCCTGACCTCGCTGATCGTCTTCCTGATGAACCCGGCGACTCCGGCGTGGGTCGTCGCCCAGCGGGCGGTGTCGGGCATCGACAGCTTTGTGCTCATCGCGATCCCCTTCTTCATTCTCGCGGGCAACATCATGAACGCCGGGGGAATCACTGAGCGGTTGCTCCGACTGGCCATGGCGCTGGTAGGACACATTCGAGGAGGCCTGTCACACGTCACTGTTGTTGTCGGAATGTTCTTCGCTGGGATCTCCGGAAGTTCGGTAGCGGAGTGTGCCGCCCTGTCAACTCTCTTCATCCCATCAATGATTAAGAAGGGATATCGAACGGATTTCGCCGTGTCCATCACGGCCTGCGCGTCAACCATGGGTGTCATCATCCCTCCAAGTATCCTAATGGTCATTTATGGGGCCGTTTCCAACACGTCGGTCGGTGCCTTGCTGATCGGCGGGGCAGTGCCTGGGGTCCTCATCGGTCTCGCGCTGCTCACGGAGGGATATTTCATTGCTCTCCGGCATGGGTATCCGCCGGAGGTTGACAGATGGCTGGGCCTCCGTGCGTTGTTGAAAGGAATCGAAGAGGCGATTCTACCCCTTGGAGTTCCCTTCATTATCGTCGGGGGGATCTTATCCGGGTACTTCACGCCGACTGAGTCAGCCGTTGTGGCAACGCTCTATGCCATGCTCATCACCATGGCGGTGTATCGGACGGTCAGGTGGGCGGATCTTCCGAAGCTATTCGGAGAAGCCGGTCTTCTGACGGCGTTAATTTATATCACGGTTGCGGCCGCCACGGTGTTTGCATGGCTCTTGGCGTTCTACCGAATCCCTGATGCAATCACCGCAGCGTTCCTGTCCTTCACCAAACAGCCAACGCTCATTCTCCTGTCGGTCCTTGCCCTGTTCAGCTTCCTGGGCACGTTCATGGATGCCACGCCAGCCATCCTCATCTTCGTTCCGATCGTCCAGCCGATTGCGATGGGCGCGGGCATCCACCCGGTGCATCTCGGGGTCATCGTGGTCATGACGATGGCCTTTGGGTTGCTGACCCTGCCGTATGGCCTGTGCTCGCTGATCGCGTGTGGTGTGGCCAAGGTTCCAGTCCGGAAGATCTTACTGATGTTGCATCTCATCATGCTGGCGGAGTTCATCATCATTGTGCTTTCCTGCTTGTTCCCCGAGATTGTGCTCTTCCTGCCGCGGCTGCTCGCGCCGCAGTGGCTCTAGGAGTCGCCCATGGGCAGCAGCAAAGTCGTGTCGCTTTCGGAGACGGTGGCGAGCGTGGCCGATGGAGCCAACATGACGTTTGGGGGGTTTGCCGCGTACTTCACTCCGTTGGCTTTTGTCCGGGAGATGATCCGGCAGGGGAAGAAGCGGATCGAGATGACATCAGTGGCGGAGTGCTGGGTGGCCGACTACCTCGCTGGCGCTGGCGTCCTGAAGCGAGCCCGCTTCTCCAACTTCATGTTCGAGGGGCTGGGCCGGTGCCAGAACTTCGTCCGCGCCGTGGAGCGGGGCGAGATCGAGGTGGAGGACTACAGCCACTTCGCCATCACCTCCCGTCTGGTGGCGGCCGGGTTCGGCCTCCCGTTCATGCCGGTCAAGTCCATGGCGGGGACCGATCTGATGGGACGTCGCGGTTTTGAGGCCGAAAAGGCTCGGCCTCTGGCGTGTCCATTCACCGGCGAGCCCGTGCTGCTGGTCCCGGCAGTGCGGCCCGACGTGGCCGTCATCCACCTCGCTCGGTCCGACCGGGATGGGAACAGCCAGCTCTTCGGATACACCGCGGTGGTGGAGGAGCAGGCCCGGGCGGCGCAGCGGGTCATCGTGACGACCGAAGAGGTGGTGGAGGACACCGTGATCCGGGCCCAGCCAGAGCTGACGGTGCTGCCCGGTTTTTTGGTGGACGCGGTGGTGGAGGTCCCGTTCGGTGCCCACCCGACGGGGATGTACCGGTACTACGATCCCGACTTCGAGTTCATGCGCGACTACTACGCCGCCTCGCGGGATCCGGCGGCGTTTCGCGCTCACCTGGAGGAATGGGTCCTGGGCCCGGGCGACCACTGGGCCTACCTAAGGAAGGTCGGCCTGCGCCGGCTGCTGGCGCTCCGGAGTGATCCGGGGCTCGGCATCGCTCGCATGCACGCACGGACGGTCACATGAGCACGAACAAACGGAAGGGCGCGGCGAATGGCGTGACGCGACAGGAGATCATGGCGGTCGCGGCCGCCCGGGAGATCCGGAACAGCGAGGTCGCCTTCATCGGTACCGGCCTCCCGATGGTGGCGGCCTACCTGGCCAAGGCCACCCACGCGCCCGACGCCGTCCTGGTGTTCGAATCGGGGATCGTGGGCGCCAAACCCAAGGAACTGGCCACGGGCGTAGGAGACCTCCGGCTGCTGGTGGGGTGCGTGAAGAGCACGGGCCTCTACTACGCCCTGAGCCTGCTGCAGGGCGGCTTCGTCGACATCGGCTTCCTGGGAGCGGCGGAGGTGGACCAGTACGGGAACCTCAACTCCACCGCGATCGGCGACTACCGGCGCCCCACGGTGCGCCTGCCCGGGAGCGGGGGGGCCAATGACATCGGCAGCCTGGCCCGGCGTCTGGTCATCATGGTACCGCACGAGCGGCGCCGCCTCGTTCCCCGCGTGCAGTATCTCACCACGCCGGGATTTCTCGACGGGCCCGGGGCACGGGAACGGGCCGGGCTCCGAGGAGAAGGCCCAACCCGGGTGATCACCGACCTCGCGGTGCTGGACTTCGACCCCGCGTCGAAGCGGATGCGCCTGGCCACGGTGCACCCTGGGGTGACGGTAGAGGAAGTGGAGGCGCGCACGGGCTTTCCCCTGCTGCGGGCGCCGAGGGTCGGCGAGACGCCATTGCCCAGCGCCGGGGAGGTCCGGCTGCTCCGGGAGCGGATCGATCCGGAAGGCATTTACATCGGGGGCAAGGGCTGAGGACCAGGGAGGGAGAGGAGGACACGGTGCGCGAGAAAGTCATGGGGCTGCGGGAGGCCGTGGCCCTGATCAAAGACGGGGACACGGTTGCCATCGGAGGGCACACGCTGCGGCGGCATCCAATGGCGCTCATTCACGAGATCATTCGTCAGGGGCGGCGGGGCCTCAAGCTGCAAGGCTGGAACAATGGCATTGATATGGACATGCTGATCGGGGCCGGCTGCGTAGCCTCGGTGGAGACCTCGTACATCGGGATCTCCGCCTTCGGCCTGGCCCTCAACTTCCGCCGGGCCTGCGAGCGAGGAGGACTGCACGTCATCGAGCATTCCGAGACCACCGGCCTGGACATGTTCCGGGCCACGGTCATGGGAATGAGCTTCTTTCCCACCAAGACCCCTCTGGGCTCCGACCTGATGCGGTCCAACGAGCACCTGACCGAGATCGCCTGCCCCTTTACCGGCGAACCCTTCGCGGCCGTGCGAGCGGCCCAACCGGACGTCGCCATCATCCACGCCCACACCGCGGACAAGTATGGGAACGTGCAGCTTGACGCGCAGCGCTGGAACGACCAGAGCGCCGATGTCCTGATCGGGAAGGCTGCGCGCACCACTGTGATCAGCGTGGAGCAGATCGTGAGCGACGAGGAGATCTACCGGAACTCCCTGCTCACCGTCCTGCCGCGGAAGTTCGTCACGGCCGTGGTGGAGGCCCCCTACGGGGCGCACCCCTGCGCCTGCGATGCCCGCTACGACTACGACCTGGAAGAGGTGGAGAAATACTACGAGGCCTCCAAGAGCGAGGGGAGCTTCAAGGCTTACCTGGACGCCACAGTGCGGGGTGTGGCCGATCACATGGAATACCTGGAGCGGATCGGCGTCGAGCGGCTGATGCGGCTCACGCGGACGAGGGTGGCGCGACCATGACGACCGACTACACGACGGAAGAGCTGATGGCCTGTGCGGTTTCGCGGGAGTTGCGGGACGGGGAGCTGGGCTTCATCGGGCTGGGCACGGGAGGGCGCGCCTTCATCTACGCCGTTGGCATCCCCAGCGTGGCCATCGCGCTGGCCCACCATCGGGGGATCGACTTCATCGCGCAGTACGGGGTGAAGCTGGAGCCTCGCATCCCGGAGGTGCCCGACTGCTTCACCGACGCCAATCTGCTGGCCTGGCCCTGCCGCGCCATGATCCTGGTGGAGGACTGCCTGGACATGTTCCGGCGCGGAATGATGGACTGGGGGTTCGTCTCGGGGGCGCAGGTCGATCCATACGGGAACCTGAACAGCGTCTGCATTGGAGACCAGAAGCAACCCAAAGTGCGCCTGGTCGGGGCCATCGCCCAGACCGATCACTGTGCCCACGCCCGGCACACCATGATCATCGTCCCGCATGAGCGGCGGGTCTTCGTGGAGCGGGTGGATTTCATCTCGGGCCTGGGCTTCGGGGATGGTCCGGGATACCGCGAGCGGTACCAGCACCACGGTGGGGGCCCGGGGAAGGTCGTGACCAACCTGGCGGTCCTCGATTTTCATCCGCAGACGAAGCGAATGCGGGTGCAGTCCCTCCACCCCGGCGTGACCCGGGAGCAGGTAGAGGCGAACACCGGATTCGCCCTGGAGTTCCCGAATCCGGTCCTGGTGACCCCTGCGCCCACGCCGGCGGAGGTGGAGTTGATCCGCACGCAGATCGACCCACGTGGCGTGTGGCTCCAGGCCAAGGTGTCCTGAGGCAGGAGCAATGGCGGGACGCGCCGAGGATCGCCTCCTGCTCGGGCTGGACATCGGCACGAGCGGGGGGCGGGCCATCCTCTTCGACCTCGAAGGGAGCCCCGTGGCGCAGGCCAGTCGGGCCTGGTCGCCCAACCTGCCAAGGCCCGAGTGGGCGGAGCTGGATGCGGAAGCCGTGTGGAAGGCGACGGTCCTGCTCCTACAAGAGCTGGCAGGCCGGGCGGAGATGGCTCGTGTGGCCGGGGCCGGCATCTCGGCACAGCTCACCACCCTCTGCCTGGACGCGACGGGCTCACCGGTCCTGCCCGCCTTCCCGTGGCTGGACCGCCGCGCCGCGGCCGAGGCGGGCGAAATCGAGGCCGAGGCGGGGCGCGAGTGCCTGGCCCGGATCACGGGACACCGGGCGGCCCCGGAACGGCCCGCGGCCATCTGCCTATGGATCCAGCGGCACGAGCCGGCCGCCTGGTCCCGCGTCGCCTCGGTGTGCACGGTGAAGGACTTCCTGGCGCTTCGCCTGACGGGACGCCTCACCACCGATGAGCCGAACGCTTCCTATAGTCTCCTCTTCGATGTGGCCAAGCGGCAGTGGGACGCGGACCTCTGCCGGCTGGTAGATATCACCCCGTCGCGCCTGCCCGATGTGCTTCCATCCCCAGCGGTCGTGGGAACAGTCCAGACGACCGCTGCCCGGGAAGCGGGATTGCCAGTCGGAATTCCCGTGGTCGCCGGGGGACCGGATGGGACGCTGGCCACCCTCGGTGCGGGTCTCACGCGATCGGGGATCGCTGCGGACGTGGCCGGGACGACGGACGTCGTCTTCGCTTGCCTCGACCGACCGCGGATGGATCCGAGCGGCGGCGTGGTGACGAATGTCCACGCGTGCCCCGGCCGCTGGCTGCTGGGCGGGCCGACCACGACCACCGGCGGCACCTTGACCTGGTTTGGGGAGAGCGCGGTCGGGACC
>CAZXXV010000208.1:0-7715 GCA_964644725.1 uncultured bacterium | reverse complement strand
TTTACCTATTGCAATGACATGGCCATAAAATGCGCCAAGGTCTAATTAAATTTTACCTTTATGCTATGACTACGCTATCCGTAGAGGATGGATTGGAGTTCGGTAACAGCCCGCCGTAATTGGGCTGGTCCGCCAAACAGGCTGGCGATCTCGACCGGGGTCCCGCGCCCGGAGAGGGGTGGCACCTCGAGGATTTGAAGGTCGTCGAGCTGGGTGACGCCGTGGTCGGTGTACTTGTCGAGCAGGTCGTTGAGGACAGCGCGAGCCTCGGGCGTGTACCGATCCCAGAAGTCCTTCCGTTCCTTTCGAACCCGCTCGGCCCGTTCTCGCCGGGTACGGAGCGGGGCATTCCAGGCCACGTGCACGAGAAGGTCGAACGGATCGGCGTCCGGCTGCTTGGTGGCTTCGGTGAGCGTAGGGAAATCAATGCCCCGTTCCGCGAGAGTTTCGATAATTGCCGCCCGGTGTTCCGCGTTCATCCACTCGGTCCGTAGCTCAGCAGGGGTGGGATAAAGGCGGCGCACCTGTTCCCTCGCGTAGTCCACGTAACTGACAACTCTCTGCTTCTTCCCAGAGCTGTCCAACTCGTACGCGATCTCAGCAGTAATGTGTACCTCGACACCATCAACGTAGTATTTCCGGGGAGGCCGCTCCGTGTCGGCATCCACGATCACGTCTTCGCCTTCCCCCCACACTGATTCTTCCTCGACCCCAGGAGGAGGCGCCTGCTCCTCGGCGGTCGGATAAATTGCCTCTTCACTGATGCGTTCGGGCTCCCCGTCAAAGTTGGGATCGGCGAAGAGGCGAGTGGCGCCGGCGTAGTCGAGGATGGTAAACGACAGCTTGTCCTTGTCTGGATAGAGGCGAGTGCCGCGGCCGATGATCTGTTTGAACTCCACTATCGATCCTATCGGCTTGAAGAAGACGATGTTTCGACACGTGGGCGCGTCCACACCCGCGCTCAGGAGCTTAGAAGTCGTCAGGATGACCGGGACATCTCTTTCAGGGTCCACGAAATCATCCAGGTGGCTCCGGCCTACCTTGCCTTCGTCGGCGGTCACGCGCGCCACGTAGTGTGGGTATTGGTGGGTGAGGTCCTCGTTGGCCTTGTGCAGCGCGGCTCGCATGTCCTCGGCGTGTTCCTGGTCCACGCAGAAGACCATGGTCTTGGCCAATCGGTCTGTCCGTTTCAGGTACGCGGTGAGGTGGTGTGCAACCAACTCGGTCCGACTGAGGAGGGAGAGCAGACGTTCGAAGTCCTTGGTCCCGTACACGCCATCCGGGACCTCCCGTCCAAACCGATCGAGCTGGCCCGGCTCGGGACGCCAACCCGTCGCGTCCACGCTGGGCACGATCCGGTGCACTCGATACGGGGCCAGGAATCCGTCCTCGATGCCCTGGCCCAGGCGGTAGGTGTAGATGGGGTTGCCGAAGTATCGGTAGGTATCCCGGGTCTCTTCGCGCAAAGGCGTGGCCGTCATCCCGATCTGGGTGGCCGGGTGGAAGTACTCCAGGATTCGACGCCATCGGGACTGATCCGTGGCGCTTCCCCGGTGGCATTCGTCCACGATGATCAGGTCAAAGTAGTCCGGTGGATACTCTTTGTAGAGGCCAGGGCGTGACTCGTCCTCGGCGAGCGCCTGGTAGAGCGCGAAGTAGATCTCCCGCCCCTTCTTCGCTTCTCCCTGGATCTTCCAAACGGCATCGCCGAAGATGCTGAACTCACGGATCAGGGGCTGGTCCACCAAGATGTTGCGATCCACCAGGTAGAGAATCCGCCGCTTGCGTTCTGTCTTCCACAACTTCCACACGATCTGGACGGCCACAAAGGTCTTGCCGGTCCCCGTGGCCATGGTGATAAGGATCCTGGCCTTACCTTGAAGGACGGCCTGGACTGTACGGTGGATGGCGATCTCTTGGAAGTACCGCGGGGTCTTGATGGAACCGTCGGGATTGCGGAGTTCGCGGTTGAATGGGAACAGCAGGTCCTCGGCCGCCTTGTCATCAGTTAGGCCTTCGGCCCCGCGAAGCCGGTGCCACAGATAATCGGGTGAAGGGAAACGATCCAGGGCCCGCTGCTTCCCGGTGATATAGTCGTGCTCAACAATTCCATGCCCGTTCGTCGCGTAGGCAAACTTGAGGCTCAGGACCTCCGCATACTCCATGGCCTGCTGAAGGCCGTCGGCTGGATTCTTGTAAGAGGCTTTTGCTTCGACTACGGCGATTCGGAAATCGGGGCGGTAGTGGAGGAGATAATCCGCTTTCTTGCCAGGCCTTCGGAAATGTCTACGGCCCGCCACAACGACCCGACCATCCGTGAAGTACTTCTGTTCACGGATCTGATTGTCCGTCCAGCCTGCCTCGCGCAGCTTGGGCAGGACGTACATCCGGCAGGTATCGGCCTCGGTGATCCCCATGGCCCGCTCGGAGCGGGTCCCAGAACCCCTTAAGACTCCGTGTTCCCTGCTTACCTGTCAAGGACAAACACGCGTTTACCGACCCCCGCCTTGCTCCACCCCCAGTTCCCTGCCACCGGCGAGGAACGTGCTGCATCCAGCCGACTGAAGCACACGCGCCCCGCCGGCGATCCTAGGCGCTTATGTAGAGCTTCGTCAGAACGAACTCACGGTGTCCGAGGGCCTCGGCGGCCGTGAGGCGGCCGTTGGCAGTCTTCACGATAAGCTCGATGAGCTTGTCCCCGGCCTCATCCAATGTCATCTCTCCCCTGAGGATGGCCGACACGTCCAGATCGATGTGCTCGCTCATGGTCTGGCAAGTCACGGGGTTGGCCGAGATCTTGATCACCGGCACGATGGGATTCCCAATGACGTTGCCCTGTCCGGTGGGGAACAGGTGCACCACCGCCCCGGATGCAGCCCACAGGGTCACCGCCTCGGCCGCGGCCGACGAGGTGTCCATGAACCACAACGCTTTGCCCCGAGGCGCTTCGGCAGGCTTGAGCACCCCCACGTAGCGTGCCTTCTTCCCTATCTTCTGCAGGTTCCCAAACGCTTTTTCCTCAATGGTGGTCAATCCCCCCCGGATATTCCCCTTGGTGGGCTGGCTACCGGACAGGTCGTCGGTCTTGTGACTCACGATAATGTCGTTGTACGCTGTCCACGCCCTCATGAAGGCCTCGCCCACCTCGGGCGTCGCCGCCCGCTCCTTGCACACCAACTCGGCGCCGGTGATCTCGGAGGTCTCTCCGAAACTGGTGGTGGCGCCCATCTCGACGAGTTTGTCGATGGCATTCCCCACTGTGGGATTGGACGCCAGCCCGGAGGTGGTGTCCGACTCGCCACACTTGATGGAGATGTAGAGTTCATCCAGGGAACACTCGGTCCGCTGAAGCTCCGAGGCCCACTGCAGATACTCCTTGGCCTGACGGGAGGCCTCGGCGATAGTCTTGAGGTCCCCGCTGCGCTCGATAGAGAAACCCTTCACGGGCTTTCCTGTCTGCGCGATGCCCGACACAACGCGCTCTGTCCACTCCGGCTCGATGCCGATCACCACAACCGCCGCCACGTTGGGGTTCGCCCCCGTGCCGATAATGGTCCGGAAGAAGAGCGCCAGATCCTCACCAAACTGCAGACGCCCGTAGGCGTGGGGGATGGCCAGTGTCCCCTTGATGTTGTTGGCCACGGCCTCGCAGGCGGCATTGGACAAGTCATCCAGAGGCAGAATCACCACATGATTCCTCACACCCACCCGGCCGTTCTCGCGGCGATACCCCAAGATCCTCGGAGTCTTCATCGCTACCACCTCTTCGTCTTGAGATTGTGGATGTGGACGTGCTCTCCCACCTTGATGTCGGCCATCACCCGGCCGATGTCATGACCGTACTTGATCACCGCGTCTCCTTCCTTGAGGTCCCGAAGCGCAACCTTGTGGCCGAGAGGTATATCATTGAGGACTCTCACCTCCACCGGTGCCTGCGTGTCCATGTACAGACCCTTCGCGACCTCCCCAGCCTTGATGTCTACCGTTGCCACCCCCACATTGTCGGAGCGCTCGTGCACTAAGAACTGAATCACATCCGCCTCCTTTTCTCCGTAACGATGGACACTTGCTACGAAACGCGGTATGCACTCCCATGGACAGACCGACGAACTCTACTCGCCGTTACTACTCGGCTCCCGCCATCGTGTTCCGGATCAGACCGGACCTCATGGTTGGGTCGAGCTGCGTCGATGGTCTCGCTCTGCTTGAGCGGGACGAGGGCGATCTTGTGGCCGTAGTGGATATTCCCCTGAGCCGTCACCTCCAGGGACTTTCCCCCTGCTTCCACCTTCACTGTCACTCCCCGTTCCACCGCGTTGCTGATGATCGCGCCGACGTTGTCCTTCGCGTCAATGACCCGGACTTTCCACGCCACGGCGACCTCTTTCGCCTGCCAGCCGTTCCCCAAGAGTAATGTGGTCAGAGGTCAAACGTCCGATACCTTAGTCAAGGGTCGGGGATCATGTCAAGGCCAGAATGCGATGGCGAGGCCGCGAACAGCCACCTTTCCGATGGGCGTGCCGACCGAACCGTCCTACCTGTGCTGTGAGCCTCGTTCTCTCTGTGGTCCGGATGTCGACGCTGCTTCTAAAACATAAAGGGATCAATTGACTACGTGCTGGCGGGCATGTATAGATAGCCGAAAGAGCAGCCCCCTCTGGAGAATCGCAGTGCACGTGTCCATCGGGCGTCTCGCCGGCATTGTCATAGGCTTGCTCCTGGCTGCCCACCTGGTCCTGCTGGGCTTCTTCCAGGTTTCGGACGAGGACACCTGGTGGCACCTGAAGCAGGGGGAGCTTTACGTGGCCAGCCGCTTCCTGCCCGCGCAGGACTCCTTCGCCTTCACCACCGCCGGTCGGGAATGGATCAAGTACTCCTGGCTTACGGACATCCTGTTCTATCTCATCTACCTCGCCGCTGGCCTACCGGGACTGATCCTGCTTCGGCTCTTGGTGCTCCTCCTGCTCGCCTTCCTCCTGTACAGGGTCTTGCGAGGCTGCGACCTCCACCCTCTGGCCGCGGTCCTGTTGCTGTTCCTGGCCAGCTTGGCCCTTCGGTTCCGCCTCTATGTCCGGCCGGAACTGCTGAGCTTTCTGCTCCTTCTCGTGAGTATGTTCATCCTCTTGCGGCTGCAGGGCGCACGCCCGGGGGCTGCCTATGCGCTACTCCCGGTGCAGCTCATCTGGACCAACGTGCACGCCAGCTTCGTCTTCGGTTTCGCCCTCCCGGGCCTCGTCCTGCTGGCAAACCTGCTGCCGGTGGCTCGGGCGGCGCCAGGCTGGGGACGCCTCTCCCTGGATCGGGCGCGTCTCCGGCACCTTGCCACGGCGGTGGCCTGCCTGCCCCTGATCGCCCTCCTGAATCCCCACGGTGTCTCCATGCTCCTCTTCCCGTTCCGGCAGAACACCATGACAGGGCTGGGTACCTTTGCGGAATGGGCCGAGGTGTGGGTCCTCCCCGAGATCGACCCCATCTGGTGGGAGGTGATTGTGGTTCTGGCTGTGGTGCTCCTCGCCTTCCTCATCACCGCCCTGCTGCTCTTCGCCTGGGAGGGCCGGGTCGATCCGGTGGGCTGGGGGATCGTCCTCTGCATGGGAAGCTACGCCATCTTCCGCAATCGGGCCGTCCCGTACTTCATCCTCGCCGTGCTCCCGCTCCTGGCGCTCGCCCTCGTCCGCGTGGCCGACCACCTGCCCGCCCGGGCCCCCGGGAAATCCTTCCGGGGGCTGGAACGGATCGGGGCCTTCGCCTGCCTGCTCGTGCTCACCGCCTCCATCGTAGATCAGGCCTTCCTGACATCGCGGAACCCGGCTGGATTCGGCGTGCGACCCCACTACTTCCCCGAGGGGGCCGCCGCCTTCTTGGAGCGCTACCACCTCGACGGTCGGGTCTTCAACACGTACGAGTTCGGTGGCTATCTGATCTGGCGCCGATGGCCCGCCAATCTGGTCTTCATTGACGGGCGGTACGACAGAATCCTTTTCGATGAGACACTGATGGCGGCGTACGACGAGGCCCATCGGTCCCCAGGCGCTCTGGACCGGATCACCGCGGCGTACAATGTGGAGATCCTGGTGCTCGATGCCGATCCCGCTCGCCGCATGGTTCACATCGGCCGGCACCCGGGGTGGGCCCGCGTGTACTGGGACCCGGTCGCCGAGGTGTACGTGCGCCGGGGCGGACGCTTCACCAATCTGATCGCAGCGCACGAATACCGTCTGACGCGCCCCGAGACGAGCCTGGCCTACCTCGTTGCGTACCGGCGCGATCCGGACACCTGGGCCCGGGCTCTCGCCGAGTTGCAGCACGCGGTGGCGGACAACCCGGAGAACGAGCTGGCCTGGCAGGGCTTGGCCCAGGAGTATGGGGCCGCCGGCCCCTCTGCGCTGGAGCAGCGGCTAGAGGCACTGACCCGCGCGACAACCATCCTGGCTGGGATGCGGGCTACCGGGAGACTCCATGGCGAACGGGCCGACGCATTGCTCCAGCTCGGCCGAGTCGAGGAGGCGAAGGTGACGGCCCAGACGGCCCTACGGCTGGATGGGGACCTGCTCCGGCCTCGATACGTCCTGGCGGCTGTGGCGGAACGGCGTGGGGCGTGGACGGAGGCTCGGGATCAGCTTCGCACCATCCTCACGTATCTTCAGCCCGACGACCCGGAGGCGCAACGCATCCGAGAGCGCCTCGAGGTCGCGGAGCGGAATATGCGCGGGGAGAGCAATCGGTAGGGTGGGCGAATAATGGGACTCCCGGCTCTTGCTCCGCAAGGCCTTCCACCCACCCGAAGGAGCTGCCCCGGCAGGGCCAGAGAGTTCTCGGGCCGCCCGGGAACTTCCTCACAGCAACCTGAGATACCAGGCGATCAGCCGCTCGCCCCAGAACAGCGCCACCACCGCCCCCAGCGAGAGGAACGGTCCAAAGGGGATGTGCTGGCGACGGCCCAGACGCCGGACGGCCATGAGGCCGAGGCCCACGGCCGATCCGAACAGACAACCGAGGAGGATGGTCAGGGCCACGGCCTTCCATCCAAGAAAGGCACCCACCAGGGCGATGAGGTTCAGGTCGCCCTCGCCCATGGCCTCCTGCCCGTAGAGGGCCCCGCCGTAGAAGAGCACCAGGTACAGGAAGCCGGCACCGATCAGCGTGCCGATCGCCCGGTCCAGGAGCGGGGGTTCCCCCAGTAACAGGCCGGCCAGCAGTCCCAGCGGGATGCCGGGCAGCGTGATGGCATTGGGGATGATCTGGTGGTCGAGGTCAATGAAGCTCACGACCACCAGCCCACAGAGGAATGCCAGCAGGAATGCCGTCTGGAGCGTCACCCCATACCGCGCCACCGTCAGGGCGAAGAGGATTCCCGTCAACCCTTCCACCAGCGGGTAGCGCCAGGAGATGGAATGACCGCAGGCCCGACAGCGGCCGCGCAACAGCGCGAAGCTGACCAGCGGAATGTTATCCACGGCTCGAATGGGGGTCAGGCACACAGGACAGCGCGAGCGGGGCGTGACAATGCTCTCCTCTTTTGGGAGGCGGTAGATGCAGACGTTGAGGAAGCTCCCCATTGCGGTGCCGAACAGAAACGCGAAGACGGTTGTCATGATTCATGGCCTCCGGCCACGCCACCACCAACCGTGTGCGGCACGCGTGGGCAGGGACAAGAGGTGGTCGGCCTTCGCGCCTGGAAGATCATCTCGCAGAAGCCCACGTATTGGAGATCC
>CAZXXV010000207.1:0-7733 GCA_964644725.1 uncultured bacterium | reverse complement strand
AGCCTCACCCAACCGGTCGCGCTCGTCCGCGATCGGAAACGCATCATCCTGGCTGCGACCTGGCGCGTGGGGAACTTCGGAGACGTGGCCGCGCAGGATCTGGCGCGTTTCGTGCGCGAGACGGTGGCCGGCCAGATTAACATGTTCATCCGGGCCTACCGCGAGCAGAACCCTGCGCCGTGATCGCCGCAGAGCCTGGCATGGTCGCGGTTCGGAGGGAGCAGCCGGTGCACTGCACGGCAGAGAGGCTGTGAGTCGCCCGGGACAGCCCCAGGGCAAAGGAGGTGGACCGCCAACCTCTCTGCGGCGTGTGGAGCTCACGCGGGGGGTGGGTCTGTCATCACCAAGAGAGCTGGCAGCTTCAGCCTGATGGACGTGCCCATCAGGCACCGCGGATGACCCGCCACCCACCCTTGATGGGAACAGGAGGGCGACGCTCCCCCCGGGACATGTTGCGTCGGTGGCGGACCCGGCCGGCCGAGGTAGGGAAGGAGGGAGATCGCCAGGTGCCCTGAGCCGGAGGCCGGGACGTCAGGAGAAGCCGATCACATCGAGAAAAACAGGAACACCCCGAGGGCGACCACCGCCACCCCTGATCCAATGAGGATCAGTGGCGCGGGGTTCGTCAAGGGGAACACGATCGGCACCACCACGACCACGCATCCGAGAAAGGCGATGAAGAGCGAAAGAAGCCGTGGGAGATTGCTCTTCCTCTCGTCTGTCATTGCTGCCTCCTTCCCCCCGCAGGTATCACTGCGTCCGCTGCGCGCTGGGCCGCATGGCCCAACACAATGATCCATCGTCGAATGCTGTGCCGCCGTCTTCCCCCCTCGCTGCCGCCGTGCGGACAATCTCACCAGGGTCCCGCTTCGCCCGCTGTCTCACACGGGCGGAGGCGAAATGAATGGTCGACGGTTCAAGATGCCTGCGGCTTCACCGCCTCCAAGCTCTCTTCCAGTTGCTTGATCGCCACCAGCAGGCCCTCAAAGGGGGCCATCACCTGGTCCCAGTCGCCGGAGGCCGTTCCGGCCGTGATGGCCCGGACCAGATCGTCCCTTCGCGCCAGGAGATCCCGGAGGACCGCAGCCTCTACTGGAATCGTGGCCATCCCGGAATCTCCGCGGCCTCAGCGAACCGTGACTGCTGGCGGCGGCGCCGCGAACTCGCCGACCAGTGCGTTCCAGAGCCGCAGCCGCCAGAAATCCGCCAGCGCCTCATATTCGTGCAGGACGTCCTTGGCATCCAGCCGATCGTGCCACCATCGAGCGGGATCGAAGGGATCGTTCGGAACTGGCCGCATGATCAGGCGAACCCCCGGCCCCAGGCCGGTGGAGAAGATCTTGTACGCCCGGGTCGTATGGCTCTTGGACGTGACGATGATCATGCTCTTCACCGGGTGCGTTTTCAAGAACCGGGCCACCGTTTGCATCTCCGACCGGGTGCTGTCGGATCGCTCCTGGATGGTCAGGATGGCGCTCCGGGGAACGTGGAGCGCTTCCAGAATGGTAAGGGCGTTCTCCTGGCTGTCGGGGATCCGGATGCCCAGCCGCAATAGTTCCTCTGACCCTCGTTCCCTCAGCTCCCTGGTCAAGAGGATCTTGGGGGCATACCCCTCGTGGTAGATCCGCGCCCCTTCCGGAACCCGGAGCAGGGGTTGGCCGGATAATACCAGGACCAGGTTGGCTTTGGCCAGCGGTTGTTCCGTGATCAGATACCGGCCCACCACGGTGAGCAGGTACGGGCTCCCGAAGTAGAGGCCAATGACCAGAACGAGCGTCACAGCGAGAAGACGGCCAAGCCGCCAGATCAGCCGCACCATGCCTCCTGACGCGAGCGGGCGTCCCCCTGCACTGGGCTTCCCATCCCGATCCCCTATTCCTCCTTCGCGAGCGGGAGCGCCTGCAGGTGATGCTGGAGGTCCAGGGCCCAGGCAGACGTGGCGGCCGCCTGCCGCAGGAAAGCTTCCAGACGCGACACCGTAGCCTGCAAGAGCGCCAGCAAAACCTTCACCGCCAGCGCCGGCTGATCCGCCATCAGCACCTGGAATTCGCGCCGCCCGATCTCGAACACGCGGCTTCTTCCCACGCTCCGGACCGATACGGGCGATGGGTCGTCGTTGAAGAACGTGAGAAAGCCTCCGACGTCACCGGGCATGAGGGTCAGCATGACGTTGGCGCGCTCCCCCCGGACCCGCTTCACGTACTGCAGCTTCTCCTGGAGCACCACGTAGAATATCCGGCGCTGCTTCCGTGTCCCTTCGGTCGCCAGGAATTCGCCGTCGTCATAGGTGCGCAGGCTGCCCAACCGGGCCAACTGGCGCAACTCCGGGAGGGCGAACTCCCGGAAGAAGCCCAGCCCTCGCAGCAAGTCCGGGTCTTGGGCGGGGGTCACAACTCGACGGGGGCTCATGAGGTTATCGTCATCAGGATCAACCCGACCCAGGCGATGAAGCTCGCCACGGCCCAGCGGAGGCAGCGGTTGATCCGATCGAACTTGCTTCGCTCGATGGCCATGGCGGCATAGAGTTCGTGGACCATCTCCTGGAGCACGGCCTCGTTGCTCAATGCCCGGAGGCGGGTGAGATACTCCTCTACCGGATACCGCAGCACGTCGTGGCACCAGTAGAGCCGCCGGTGGTTCGGATTGTCCACAGGAGATCGCAGGCGCGGAGCGATGGTCTGTAGGCCGTAGAGGAGGGACAGGATCATCGTCGCCAGGAATAGTAGGAAAAGCAGGATGAACAGCGCGCGAAATCCCCCGGCCTGAACCCTGCCGCCCAGGATGAGCAGAATGCGATCGCCCCGGATGCCAAAAATGGAAAGGATGATGCCGAAAAACAGGAACACGAAGCTCGCCTTCTCGTCCGAGAATCGAATCATCCGCTGGGCGGTATTGTAGGCCGACATCACGAAGCTGAGGCGAAGCGGCAGACTTTCAGTCGACCCTTCGGTCGCCCCGACGGACCCAGTCCCCTTCTGACCCTCTACCTTATCCACCACCGGTATTGGTCCGTTTCCTGCAAATTCAATCCCCGACATGCCGAGAATCGGTCACTTCCACCCAACTACAAGTGGGGAGAAACGCATGAAAACGCGAGAATATCTGGTAATCAAACGCCGCATCGACGATTTCGAGCTGTCCGAACAACTGGCCCGGACGAAACTCATGCAGGGGGCCAAGGCTGGAGACGTCACGGCTCTGTCCCTGCTTCGCCAACGGTACGGCCTTCGCCTCCCCCTGGTCGAGGATTCGCTCAACGTCCCTCTCCCGTGGCGGCGGACCAACGGGAACTGACGCCCGGCCTGACCCCTCATTCCGCCCACAGGAGGAGTTACATGTATAGACCAGTTATGGTTATCATTCTGCTCTTCCCTTGGTCCATCCTCGGGATCATGCTGCTCGGCGCCCTCGGTCGGCGCCTGCGCAAGGTGCCCGTTCGCTCCCGCTGAGCCTTCGTTACGCCGGCTCGGCGGGTCCCCGCTCGCCGGGTACCCGCTTGCGGGTGGCAAGGCCAGCGACATTGTAAGCGCATTCATTCCAAAGATCGAGTCCGCTAACCCCACCGGACCGACTCCCGTTTTCTCTCCCGCCCCCTCACCCCATTTCCAATTTCGGATTTCAGATTGCCGATTTCAGGCAAAGCTCATCCCCTACTACCTTAAAGCTTCTGGTCCAATCCGAAATCCGCAATCAGGTCTTGACCGCCGCCACCAGCCGCGTCGACGCCAGCCGGGGGAAGCCGGGCAGCGTGCCGACCACCGCATCCACCCGCTGCAGCACGGTCGAAGCCAGCCGCCAGCCCACTCCCACTGCCTGCGGCATGCCGAAGAGGACGGCCTCCGGCAACAGGCAGTGGAGAATATTCACGCCGCGGATCCGGATCACGCGCAGGCCGGCCTCCCGCAGGATGCCGGTGAGTTCCGGACCCGTGAAGGTCTTGCAGGGGATGTCGCGCCAGATGCGGAGGTGGCCCACCCCCCGGGCCGCCCTCGCCCGAGCCCGCTCCTCCGGATTGTGCAGGAGCATGTCCAGCTCCCACTTGCCGTCCACCTCGAAGGCCATGATTCCGCCCGGGGTGAGGACGCGCGAGCTCTCGGCGAACACCTGGCGGTACGCATCGTGGACGTGAGAGATCACGTCGCCGTAGGAGAAGATGGCGTCCACCGATCCATCCTCGGCAGGAAGCTCCACGATGCTCTGTTGGAGGAACTTCACGTTGCGAAATCCCGCCCGGGTGCAGCGGGCCTCGGCCTGGCGGAGCGACTCGGCCGAGAGGTCAATGGCCCACAGCTCCTCCGCGTGAGGGGCCAACAGGACGGTCTGCTTTCCCGTGCCGCACCCCAGGTCCAAGACCCGTCGGAAACGGCGACCGCGGGAGAGCCGCGCGATCTCGGCCTCGTACAGGGGATCGCACGCCAGGAAGTAGAGCGCCCTGTCGTAACTGCTGCCGACCTCCTCGTAGAACTGGGCAACGCGCTGCTCGTCCATCAGCCCCTTCCCGCCACGGCGATCTGCCGTGCTGCCATTGCCCCGTCGGGCCGGCCCGCTTCCGCGCGAGGATTCGCCGGTCTCCAGCCCATCCGCAGGCCCTCTCCTCGACCGCCACGTGGGCCTCCAGGATGAAACCTGCTACGGCCGCTGGCACAACTCGGGGAAGCGCACCTTTCGCTCGAAACAGCGAAGGCACAGCCCCATCTCATCCGCCAGGGAGCAGCGCAGGCACGCGTAGGCCTTGCCGCAACTCGCGCACGTGTGGGCGACCGCTGTCGGCGCGCACCGCGGGACCCTGGGGCGCCCCTTCGCTCTCATGCCTCCACGCGGAGGCGCGCGCACGCCTCCCGGAACGCTGCCGCCGTTGCCTCGACGTCCGTGAGAAGCCGCCGCAGGATGGGGACCAGGTCCGGCTCGGCCAGACGCTCCCCGTGCCTGACCTTGTGCAGGGTCAGGTGGATCTCCTGGCGCATCGCCTCCAGGACATCCGGGCAGGCGAGCTCGCGCAGGCGCCGCTCATCATCGAACCGGTACAGAATATCACGTCCGGTTGCCAGGACGTTCATGCCTTCCGGCGGGATCGACCGGGGCGCACCCCCGTGGTGTGCTCGACGAGGAATTGGACGCGCCCGTCGGGCGCGAGGGTCGCCTCGTTGCGGAATGTCCTTTCGCCCACCCGGTCCCCGCCTCCCGCCGCCAGTCAGGTCCTGTCCGAGAGCAAGATCCCTTCCCGGGCCAGGTTGTGGGCTGGCAGATCATGGACGACGATGTGCACCGCATCCGGCTTGGCCCCCGTGGTCCGGGCGATGGCCTCGGTCACGGCCTTCACCATCTCCCGCTTCTGCTCCACGCTCCGGCCCTCACGCAGGACGATCGTGACGTAAGGCATTTCACCCTCCTGTGAAGAGTGCGCCGAGCCCCGGCTGCACCCGGAGGCCGAACGGAACCGCCGCCGGCCTCAGTCCGAGCAGTCACCCCTCACCCCTTCTGTCCCTTGCCCTTCTCCAGCGCCGCTGCCACCTTCTCCGCGAGGTGGGGATACTGGCGCAGGTAGCTTTCCGTCACCTTCAGGTCCAGCAGGATTCGGCTCACCTTCTTCAGATCCATCACGCCACGCCTCCTCGCCTCACAGCCCAGTGGCCGCCGCCGGACTGCCACTCGCCACCGCTCCGGGCGCATCGGCTACACGCGGATGCTCCCTCACCGCCGCCGTCAGGACATAGCACAAAACGGTCGCCCGGCGCAATCCGGGGAATCACTCATCAGTGAGGCGCAGGGTTGCGAATGAAGATTCCTCTCTCCAATACCCACGCCGGATTCCACGAGGGCGCATTCTAGACCGTTCACACCTGAGGAGCAATCAAGATTCGTCGAGGACATCAGGAGAGATGGAGAGGAAGGAAATGTTGCGGCTGGAGCGCCCTTGCCAATTTCCTGAAGGCCTCAGCGCGCGCATCCCCTCAGGTGCTTTTCAGGTATCGCGCCAAGGCGGCCTGCACCACTGCCGAAAGGCTTGTCCTTTCGCCCCGTGCCCGGTCCCGCACCTGCTGGAGCATCTCGCGAGGCAGCCGCAGGGTCGTGCGGCTCAGCGTGGTGCCACGACGGCGGCTCGGCGCCCGGACCGCCTCGGCCTTGCGCAGGTGGGCCTGCAGGCGAGCCATGGCGATATCCTCGGCGTCCAGGGGAACCACCAAGTGTTTGGGTGGACCGGAACGGGCCGCCCCCCGAGCGCCTGATGTCCTTTGCCCACTGCGCCGCGGTCGTTTGTTGGCCACGTGCTCGCCCCTCCGGATGCCCCGATCACCGCCGTCCTGCCGCCGCCCGCAAGAGGGCGGTCATTCCCCGACGCCGCCGGACACGGCAAGGCCCAGGCGTTGCGCACGCTCACACCGATCAACCGATGGCGTGCCGCCCCGTCACCTGCCCCATGCCGCCCTCGCGAATGATCACCCGGCTACTGGATCGCCGGGCGCTCGCCGGCGAGGTACCCGCCCCAGGCTTCCTTCCGCTGCTCGAGGTAGCGCCGCTCCTCCAGGCTGAGTCCCACCAGTTCCGGCACGGGGGACAGCAGGAAATAGAACGGCTCCGCCACGGTGTACTGCACGACGTTCCCGGCAACGTTGACGCCCAGCGCGATCATCCGTAACGGGTGCATCATGTACTCGGGGTGATCGACCCTCGGGAGGCCGCCGAGATCTTCCCGGCTCGCGGCCGTCGTGGTGCAGCCAGCCAGCACGCTCACCAGGAGCATGCCGATGGCTAGCATCCCCAGCCACCGTGTTTTCATGCCAGTCTCCTTTCTGTGGGCCAACCCCACCACCCCAGGACGCGCGCCAGCCGGCGCGCCCCGATGAAAAAGCTCGTCCCGCTGGCGCGCAAGAGCCAGAAGGCACCCCCCAGCGTCACGAGGAATCGCCGCTCATCTCCTGGCCCACGTCCGCAGCGTGGCCAGAACGTGGGTCACGATCGACACCGTCGCCGCCGCCAGCGTGAGGTGCAGGTAGCCGGCAAGCGTGCTCTTTCCGCCGAGGATGGAGAGGCCGACGCCCACCGTCAGAAGCATCAGGGCCGTCGAGAGCACTCCCAGCCCGATCATGACGAGCCGCATGCCGTCCCTCGCCCCGGGCGCCCGCACCGGCCACACCGCCTCCGTCACCATGGGGACGTCCTTGGCGGCGGGCCGCTCGGCGCCTCTCGGTTGCGGCCTGGCCGGCGCCCCCGGCCCGTCGAACAGCGGGCAATCCCGCTGATGGCCCCAGTAGGCGCAGGCGATGCTGCGGGGATCGCGGGCCGGCTCACCCTCCTTCACCAGCAGGCGGCACCCGGCAAAGATGGGCACCGCGTCCCCTGCGGGATCCACGTAGCGGTGCCAGTCCGGCACCGTGTGCCGACACTGCATCGGGGTGCCCCATCACCCCAGGCTGTCCAGGGCCTCGTCCAGGCTCCGCGCCAGGCAGGTGAAGCTCGGCGTGTCGCGCAGGGTGAAGCGACTCGCCTCGGTGCCCCGCATCTCCATGACCAGGTCCAGGAAATCCCCGGGCTTGTCCGTCTCGAAGGCCACCACGAACTCCTGGTCGTCCAGGCCGAAGGAGTAGGTGGTGTTGAGCTTCACCGATCGGTATTTCGTCCCGACCTCGATATGCTCGTCCATCATGCCCTGGCGCGCGGCCTGGGTCATGCGGTACCAGTCCCGGGTCTTCACGAATGGGTAGACGAACAGGTACTTGGACTTTCCCGGCACG
>CAZXXV010000206.1:0-7736 GCA_964644725.1 uncultured bacterium | reverse complement strand
GCCCTACGAGCAGCTCACGATGGCCGGCAGTGGCTCGGCCCGCCGGATCGCCCTCCACATCATCGGCGAGACCTGGAGCTTGCTGGGGTAATCCCCTCGACCGCAACTCGACCGACGTCGCCGCGATCGTAATCTTCCCCACGTGTCTATCCGCGGGTCAACGGCAGATCTGGGGAGCGAGTTGTCGGGGCTTCCACCCACTGCAGGGCCCGTTCATCGCCACATCGGCTCGCGCCTCGGCCATCGGGTGCCCCCCGCATCTTCCGCCCCCGTGTTACTCATGCGGGGGCCTGTTCTTCAGGGGCCCAGCAGTCGGAAAATTCCAATTGACAGTCTCCTCCGGTTTGCATCAGAGTTGAGCCCTTCCACAGTGGGTCAGAGCATCATTTCTCGCTCGAATGAAAGGAGGTTGCGGGGGAACTCACGAACTGTGTTCGATCATCGGCTCCCTCTGGCAAATGCTTTGAGGCATGGCCAGAGGGCGGCGTGCGCCGCAACGTTGGGTTTGCTCCGCTCTTCAGCGGACAAGGAGGCGAATGTGATGAAAAGCAAGCGGGTGTTCTGGCTGGTCACCGGGTTGGTTCTCTTCCTCGTGGCAGCCTGTCCAGGCTGGGCCGGAGCTGCGAAGTCGGGGGAGGTGGTTGCCTATGTCTCCATGACCGAGAAAGATATTGCGCCGATGCAAGAGGCCTTCAAGAAGGCCACCGGCCTCGACGTCAAAGTCGTGGTCATCCCCATTGGACAGGCCACCACACGCATCAAGGTCGAGGCGGGCCGCCCCCAGGCGGATATCCAGATGGGAGGCTCCATCGACTACTACCAGGAGCTGGCCAAGCACGACCTCTTGATCCCATACGAGTCCAAGAGCGCAGCCGCCATCGACGCCAAGTACAAGGACCCGCAGCATCGGTGGACCGGCTGGTACATGGGCGTCCTCGGCGTCGGGCTGAACGAGCCCACGTTCAAGAAGGAGTTGCCGGGCCTCTCGTACCCCACGACGTGGGATGACTTGTTGAACCCCGCGTACAAGGGCAAGTACGTCCACGCGAACCCCGCCTCGTCGGGCGCGGCCTACACCTTCATCGTCGGCCAGATCCTCCGCCTGGGAACTGAAGAGAAGGGTTGGGAGTTCATGCGGAAGTTCACGGCGAACGTGGCCCAATACCAGAACACCTCGCCGGGGCCGAGCAACCTCGTCGCCACGGGCGAGTACCCGATCGGGCTCGCCTGGGCGCAGGACCTGCTCATGAAAGCGGACCAGGGCTACCCGGTCAAGTGGATCGCGCCCACGGACACCGCCTACGAGGTGGCCGGGATTTCCATCCTGAAGGGGGCCGCCAACCTCGAGAACGCCAAGATCTTCGTGGACTGGTGCCTGAGCCAGGCCGAGGGGGCCCGTATGAGCGGCTTCTCGCGCCGGTACTCCACGCGGCCGGACGTCCCGTCGCCGCCGGGAGTGCCGGTCTTCTCCTCGCTCAAGCTCGTGAACTTCGACTTCGTGTGGGCGGCCGCCAACAACGAGCGGCTGGTCAAACAGTTCTCCGAGCTCATGCGGAAGTAGGGCGCGGTCGCTGGAAAGCACTGCGGGCAGAGCGTGCCTGGCGAGAACCCGGGCACGCTCTGCGCCTTCCCGGGCCGGCAGCGCCGGGATGCGCCATCGTGCAGAGGGAGTAAGTCCGTGCCGAGAACGTGGTTGATGGAATGGAAACCGAGCAGGGTCCTCCTCGGATTGGGAGCGGCCGCCGTCCTGGGCATGTTTCTGCTCTGGCCGGTCGGGCTGATTCTCCTGTATCCCACCCTTCCAAGCCTGGGAAGGGTTCTCGCAAATGAGCACTGGTTCGAAGCCCTGTGGCACAGCATTGCCATGGCCGCTCTGGTGGGAGGGACGGCCACTCCCCTGGGCCTCGCCTATGCCTACGCCATCGTCCGCGTGCGCACGCGAGGCAGCGGGTTGCTGCACGGGATCGCCCTGCTCCCCATCTTGGCTCCGCCGTTCGTGATTTCGATTTCTTACATCCTCCTCTTCGGGCGGAGCGGCCTGATCACCCGGCAGCTCCTCCAGATGCAACTGAACATCTATGGCTGGAAGGGACTCTGGCTGGTGGAAACCCTCACCTTCTTCCCGCTGGCCTACCTGACCCTGGCAAGCGTTCTCCGGTCCATCCCAGGCAATCTGGAGCAGGCGGCGAGCAATCTCGGCGCCACCAATTCCCGTGTCTTTCGGGATGTCACCGTTCCCCTCCTTCGGCCTGGGCTGGCTGCCTCGATGCTGCTGGTAGGAATCTCCGTCCTGGCCGATTTCGGAAACCCAGTCATCATCGCCGGCAACTTTTCCGTGCTGCCGACGCTCGCCTACCTCAAGATCACCGGCTGGTTCGACCTGGATGCGGCCAGTGTCCTGGCCTCGCTGCTCTTGGCCCCCACGATCGTCCTCTTCGTGCTGCAGCGGGTCTGGCTGGGCCGACGTAGCTACGTGACCGTGTCGGGGAAAGCCTCGCAGCAGGCCCATCCGCCGCCGCCGGCCTGGATGGCGCGGAGCGCCCGGGTGGTGTCCTACGCCGCGGCGGGCGCGATCGCCTGCGTGTACGGCGTGCTGGCGTGCGGGTCGGTGAGCCGCGCCTGGGGCTACGACTATGCCCTCACGATCCGGAACTTCACCCAGCTCGCCCGCCGGATCCCCTCGCTGGTCAACACCATCGAGTTCTCGTGCCTGGGCGCCCTGCTTTCCGTGCTGCTCGCCACCGCCATGGCGTACCTGGTCACCCGACGAAAGATCCCGGTGCCCGGCTGTTTCGACTTCTTCACGACGGTGCCCGCGGCGATTCCGGGGCTCTTCCTCGGGCTCGGCTATGTCGTGGCGTTCAACAAGGGCCCCATTCGGCTGACCGGGACGTCGCTCATCATCATCCTGGCCCTGGCGCTCTGGAATCTGCCCACGGCCTACCGCTATGCCATGGCCAACCTCGCTCAACTCTCCGAACAGCTCGAACATGCGGCGGCCAATCTCGGGGCGAGGCCCCTCCGCGCGCTGTCGAGCGTGACCATCCCTTTGCTGCGCGGGGCGCTCCTGGCCGGCGGGACGGTCACGTTCCTCCGCAACGTCACCTGTCTGAGCGTCATCGTGTTCCTCGTCACGCCTCGGACTCCGATGGCCACCACCGACGTGCTCGCTCTCGTGGAGGGAGGGGAGTGGGGACAGGCCGCCTCCCTGTCCGTCGTGCTCATCGCGATCGCCCTGGGGCTGCTCTTCGCCGGCGTGCGCATCATTCGAAGCCTGGGCCAGGAGCTGGAGCTATAACCGCCCACGCCTGGGCGGAGGAGGACCCCAATCGTGGAGCCGCACGTCAGCGTGGTCAACGTCAGCAAGCGCTTCGGCGACCATCAGGTCCTGCAGAACGTGTCCCTGGACATTCCGCGCGGGGCCTTCGTGACCCTCCTGGGGCCGAGCGGGTGCGGGAAGACCACGTTGCTTCGAGTTATGGCGGGATTCTACGAGCCGGACGCCGGGGACGTGCGATTTGAAGGGCGGCGCGTGAACGGGGTCCCGCCGTACGCGCGCAACACGCCGATGGTCTTCCAGGATTATGCGCTGTTCCCGCACATGACCGTGCAGGAGAACATCGGGTATGGCCTCCGATTGCGAAAGCTGGCCCGGCAGGAGATTCGGGACCGATGCACCCGGGTCATGCGCCTCTTGGATCTCGACCCTTTCGCGAACCGCTCCCCCGGGCAGCTCAGCGGGGGGCAGCAGCAACGAGTCGCGCTCGCCCGCGCTCTCGTCCTGGACCCCACGGTCATCTTGCTCGATGAGCCGCTCAGCAATCTCGACGCGCGCCTGCGGGTCGAGATTCGCGGCGAGATTCGGGATCTCCAGAAGCGGCTTAATCTCACCGTGATCAACGTGACGCACGACCAGGAAGAGGCCATGGCCGTTTCCGACATCGTCTCGCTGATGAACGCGGGTGTGCTCGTTCAGACAGGAGCGCCGACCGACCTGTACTTTCGACCAAGGACCCGATTCGTGGCTGAATTCGTCGGGGTAGCAAACCTGATCCCGGGGACGCTGCGGGAGCGAGGAGTGGATCGTATTCTTGTCGAGACGGCCCATGGCCCCTGCCTGGCGGAGAAAGGGAGCGATTCCCTCCAGGTCGGGCAAGCCTGCTTGATCATGATCCGCCCGCAGGATCTTCAATTCGGCGAAGCGGAGAACCGGATAAACACGCTGTCAGCACAGATTGTGGGTCATGCATTCCTCGGAGCAACCGTTCGGTACGCGCTGAAAGCGCGAGATCTGAATCTCCGGCTGGACGCACCGGCGTCTCCCGACGGGCCACGGCTGATGGGCCCGGCCCCTCTCAGGTTCGAGCCGAACAGGGCCTTTGTGGTCCCCGCGGCCGATAGCTAGCTCGTACCACCCCCATGTCTCATCTCGTGAAAGCTGACTATTCTTCTGCGCAGGATTAAAAAGATACCGGACACCGGTTAGCGCCCAAGTGCTTGATCCTGCGGGGGCATGAATTCAGTTCTGGCCGCCGTGCCGCCGTCAGCGGGCCTGGGGTACGGGGATCGCTTCGTGCATCGGGGGAGGCTCGTGTCGTCGCGATTCAGCTCGCCTGTGCGAGCTTAATACTCCAGCCAGGTGCGGATGGCAGAGATGAGGGTGGCAGGGTCCTTCAGCAGGCCGCTGATCATCCACTCCATCCGCCCCTTGCGGACGCCGATGATCGCCGGGCGCGCTCTTGATGCTGAGCGCCTTCCCGAGGCGCGGCGGGCACCCAGAGGGTCCCCGGTAGTGCCAGCCCGCCTCGGCCAGGAGCCGCCGCGCATGGATGTTGCCGGCCTCGGTGATGCCCCCGCTGCCGCCCCCGGGCCCTCCAGAGGAGCCCGCGGCCCCGTTCGCGAGGATGGCTGGATTGCCATCGATGGCGATGCTGGTGGAGGAGACGATCAGAATGGCTCCTCCCACCACCTCCCCCACCCCTGGTCCAGGATTCTGCTTGACAGGCGGTTCTGAGGCGAGGCATGCTCCCTTCGCCGAGTTCGGCGGTTCCCGAGGGCCCGCCGCCATCGGGGTGCCGGGCGAAGTAAGGCGACTCGAAGAGCAAACTCTATCCCTCACCATCATCTTCTTTAACTACGAGGAGGAAGATCGCCATGAGTCAAACGGCGCAATGGACGTGCCTTGTGTACATGGCCGGGGATAACAACCTGGAGGGTGCCGGACGGGACGATTTGGCAGAAATGAAGCAGGTCGGTTCGACGGCCGACGTGAATGTCATCGTCCAGTTCGACACGGAAGAAAACAGGACCATCCGCTACCGCATCGAGAAAAACAAGCTGAAGGCCGTCCAGCAATTGCCCGGCGTGGATTGCGGGAATCCCAAAGTGCTCACCCAGTTCATCCGGTGGGGGATCAAGAACTATCCCGCGCAGCACTACCTGCTCGACGTGTGGAACCATGGCGGTGGGTGGGAGAATCTGCCGCCCGATTACGACTACGACTCCATTCGCCTGGCCAAGCCGCGCGCCGCGGCCAAGCTCAACCGGCTAAGACGCGCGCTGTTTCGCACCACGGTGCGGAAAATCCACAAGCGCCCGGCACAGGCGCGCGCCATCGCAATAGACTGTGGCTCGCACGATTACCTGGATAGCCAGGAATTGCGCAGGGGTGTTTTCAACGCGCTGCCGAAGGGCCGGAAGCTCGACATCCTCGGCTGCGACGCGTGTCTGATGAACATGCTGGAGATCGCGTACGAGATGAAGGGGACGGCCAACCTCATGGTCGGCTCGGAGGAAACCGAGCCGGGCGCGGGTTGGCCGTATGCGGCGATCTTAAAATGGCTGGTGGCGAAACCGATGATGAGCCCGGCGGACCTGGCGAAGACGATCGTCGCCGAATATGGGAAATATTATCAAAAGACCCGGGAAACGGCCACGCAGTCCGCTCTCGACCTCGGCCAAATCCAATCCGCGGCCGCGGCGGTGAACGAGTTGGCCGACGTCCTTCTGGCCGATCTCAATAACGTGGCCGGCGCGGTCGGTCTGGCACGGGATCGAGCGCAGAAATTCGAGATGCCGGAGTATATCGATCTGGGCGATTTCGCAATGCAAATCGCCCGACGATTACCTCAAAGCGCCAAGGCCAAAGCCGCCGCCGACAAGATTGTGAAGGCCCTGAGTCCGGCGACCGGGGACGGTCTGGTGATTCGAAACGTCGCATGCGGCGCTAAGGTGCAGCGAGCCACCGGGGTTTCGATTTATTTTCCACACCCAGAGGACTACGCGCCGGATTACAGCGATCTCGCTTTCAGCAAGGACGGGCGTTGGAAGACGTTCCTGGAGGCGCTGTTCAAAGTCTAGGAACTGGTGAGCAGAGCACCGTCGCGCACCCGCGAACCTCAGCGCCGGGCGCGGGCGCAGATGGCGAAGTCGGTCGTTGGTGTGGATTCCGAGGAGCCTGTGGAGGAGCCCGGTGAGACGCGGCGAATTGTAAACCTTTCCGGTGAAGTTCAGCAGCTTCAACTCGCCCCCTCTCTCCTGATGAGGCACGCGGGTTCCAAGGCGCATTCAGGTATGTCCCGGACTGGGGGAGCCCCTCCGAAACCGCCAGCCGATCGACCGACGAGGTGACCACCCAAGAAGCGCGCAACCTCCGCACGCGGCCCCTCGATGAATTCTCCCCTCCCCGGAATCCGGGCGTCCGAAGCGACCATGCTCTGTTCTTCCGCAGGGATAAGACCTGCGCCCAGCCCCCAGGCTCTGAATGAGGCCGCCACCCCTGGGATCCGCAAGTTGTTTTGGAACCTACGTCCCCTGATATTCGTGCTTCCGCCGCCTCGGCCCACCGCTCGTCGGTCGCTTGATCCGGGTAGAACCGCTCTGCCTCCCACACCCCCGCCGGGACCCCGTTTTTTCTTGTCAACGGCCCGGGGTCAGAGTATAGGGGATATGTCAGTCCGAGCTTTCCTCTCTTCATACTCATTCGTGGAGGACCAACCAATGGTCTCAAAACTGACGGCACCCCTCCGAAAGGCTCTTCGCCAACTGGAAGCAGAGAAACGGCGAATCGATCGCGAGATCACGGCAGTCCGAGCTGCCCTCGAGGCATTGGGAGACAAGGGCCCTGGAACCTCTGCCTCCTCCACGCGCGC
This sequence comes from uncultured bacterium, assembly GCA_964644725.1. Lineage (GTDB taxonomy): Bacteria > Methylomirabilota > Methylomirabilia > Methylomirabilales > 2-02-FULL-66-22 > 2-02-FULL-66-22. The sequence continues at coordinate 585 of CAZXXV010000206.1, read as the reverse complement.
AAAAGCGAGGCGGCGCGGGATGAGTGTCGCGGCCCGCCGGGCCGTCAGTCAGCGGATGAAGGCGTACTGGGCGAAGCGGAAGGCGGCCTCGGTGCCGGGCAAAGCGAAATAGTCCGCTTCTACCGCGACATGGCGGCTCCTTCCGCCAGGGGTATCTCAAGGAACTCAGTGGGAGGGGACAGGGTAGCTGACTTATTTCACTTTTCTCAAAATGGCCTTTGCTAACCGGTCCGGGTCGGGACGGTGGCCGCGCAGTTCCTGAAGGCCGCACGCTATTCCCTGGATGATCCCCACCGAGCCGGTGCCGGCGAGGGCGGCCAGGCGAGGCGCGGGCCCGAAGAGGTCATCCGCGAACGGATAGGGCGTCACGGCGTCAGTACCTGCAATCCCGACCGCCGAGAATTGGAATCACCCATCCGGCAAATCAAGCGCGTAGCTCCCGCCCATCCGTGAGCGTCTGGGTGGTTACCCGGCCCGCTGCATCGGACACAGAAACAAGTGAAGCAAGTGAGCTACGTCCCCTCCCACACTCCCAACGCCCGAGAGGGACCCAATCACCAAGAGCACCCACCGGACCAGAGCCTC
>CAZXXV010000205.1:0-7741 GCA_964644725.1 uncultured bacterium | reverse complement strand
TCGAAACCTTCCAGAGGCTAAAGGGACAGCCAGACCGAGGGTGGACAACCATATGAGCACCGATTCACAGATGCGCATCGGCTATTTCGACTGTTTCAGCGGCGTGAGCGGCGACATGATCCTCGGCGCCCTGGTGGATGCCGGCCTGAAGGTGGAAGAGTTGCAGGCGGCCATCTCCGGCCTCGGCGTCTCGGGCATCCACCTCGACGCAGAGCGGGTGAAGCGCGGCGCCTTCGCGGGGACTCGCGTCCACGTGCGGACCGATGAGAAGGGCCACCCGCACCGCCACCTCCCGGATATCGAAACGATCCTCGACCGCGCCGACATCCCGGAGCCAGTCCGCTCCGACGCCAAGCGGATCTTCCGCCGCCTGGCCGAGGCCGAGGCAGCGGCCCACGGCACCACCCCCGATCGCATCCAGTTTCACGAGGTAGGGGCCCTGGATGCCATGACCGATGTCGTCGGTGCGGCCTGGGGGATCCGTCACCTCGGCCTTGAGCGGATTCGCGTCTCGCCCATCAACCTGGGCGGGGGATTCATCCAGGCAGCCCACGGAAAGATGCCTGTCCCGGCGCCCGGCACGGCCGCGCTTCTCGCCGGCGTCCCTGCCTATGGGAGTGAGATCCAAGTCGAACTGACCACTCCCACGGGGGCAGCGATCCTCACCACGCTGGCAAGTGGCTACGGGCCCATGCCGTCCATGACCATCCAGCGCGTGGCCTATGGTGCAGGAGGCCGCGATCTCAAGGAGCAGCCCAATCTCCTCCGCCTCATGATCGGCGAGGTAGCGGGAGGTCTGGATCGCGACCAGATCACTGTCCTCGAGGCTACCATTGACGACATGAACCCGCAGTTCTTCGAGCCCCTCATGGATCGCCTTTTCGAGGCCGGCGCCCTGGATGTCTTCCTCTCGCCCGTCAGCATGAAGAAGTCCCGGCCGGGGACCACCCTCACGGTCCTGGCCGATGCCGCCGTGGCCGACCGGTGCGCCGCTCTCGTGCTGACCCACAGCACCACCTTCGGGGTCCGGGCGCACACCGCCACGCGGTGGAAACTGCCTCGGGACATCATCACCGTGAGCACGACACACGGACCCGTGCATGTGAAGCGGGGCTGGTCCGGCGACCGCATCACGATCCTTTCGCCCGAATACGAGGATTGCCGGCGACTGGCCCAGGCCGCGGGCGTCCCGATCCACGTGATCTACGACGAGGCGCGCCAGGCTGCCGCAACAGATGCGGGCATGAAGGCAAGTAAACCTCCGCGCAGTCCAGAGGGTTGACCCATGGTCACCGTCAACTCGCTCCCCAATGTCCTGACCCAGTTCGAGGCTGCAGCCGAGCGACTCGGCCTCGACGACGGGTTACGCCGGCGTATGCTCGCCTGCGATCGTTCCCTCATCGTATCCGTACCGACGATGATGGACGACGGCGCCCTCAAGGTCCACACCGGGTACCGCGTCCAGCACAACAACACGCTGGGCCCGTTCAAAGGAGGCATCCGCTACCACCCCGACGTCACGCTGGACGAGATCACGGCCCTCGCCATGCTCATGACCTGGAAGTGCGCTCTCATGGGCCTGCCCTACGGCGGGTCCAAAGGGGGTATCCCCTGTGACCCCCGCACCCTGTCTCACGGTGAGCTGGAGCGGATGACCCGGCGCTACACCAGCGAGATCTTCCTGATCATCGGGCCGGACATGGACATCCTCGCCCCCGACTTAGGGACGGACGAGCAGATCATGGCCTGGATAATGGACACCTACAGCATGCAGCGGGGGGTCACGGTCCCGGGTGTGGTCACGGGGAAGCCGCTTCTGCTCGGCGGTTCCCTGGGTCGAGGGGAGGCGACCGGACGCGGGGTCTACTACGTCGCCGTGGAAGCTGCCAAGCTCCTCGGCCTCTCACTGGAAGGGGCCCGGGTTGCCGTCCAGGGATTTGGCAGCGTGGGACGGACGGTGGCACAGCAGCTCAAGCAGGAAGGCTGCCGGGTCGTCGCGGTGACCGGCTCGCGCGGCGGGCGCTACCAGCCCGACGGGTTGGACTTGGATCGGCTCGTCGCCCACATGGCGGAGGGCGGTCGGCTGGAGGAATGCCCGGACGGTGACCGCATCACCAACACGGAGCTTTTCGAGGTCCCATGTGAGATGCTTGTCCCTGCCGCCGTTGGAGGCCAGATCACCGAAGCCAATGCCCACAAGGTCCGCGCACGGATCCTGGCAGAGGGAGCCAACGCTCCCACTACACCCATGGCCGACGCGATCCTTCGCGAACTCGGCGTCCTCGTCATTCCCGACATCCTGGCCAACGCGGGCGGCGTGACCGTCTCCTACTTCGAGTGGGTCCAGGATCTCCAGTCCTATTTCTGGACCGAGCGGGAGATCAATTTGCGCCTGCGCGAGATCATGAGCGAGGCCTTCCAGCGGGTGCATGCGGTCGCCGAGCAACACCGGGTAGACCTCCGGACGGCCGCGTTGATGATCGCCGTGAAGCGCGTGACGGACGGGCACCGGCTGCGGGGGACCTACCCGTAGGCTCGACGGCCGCGCTCACCAAGCCCTCGAGGAACCTCACCCAGGAAGGCCCAATGGACCTCGTGAAGATTGCCGGACCTGCGCACTACCTGCCGGGTCGGGTGAACATCGGCGTAATCGTCGGCGACGGCCAGGCGGCCTTGATCGATACCGGCCTGGATGAGAGCGCCGCGCGGAAGGCCGTGCAGGCGGTCGAACAGGCCGGCCTCCGCCTGGCCTCGGTGATCAACACGCACGGCCATGCCGATCACTGCGGGGGCAACGCCTTCGTCCTCAAGCGAACCGGCGTCCCGATCTATGCGCCGCCGGTGGAAGCAGCCCTCATCCAGCACACCGAGTTCGAGCCGCTGTTCCTCTTCGGCGCCGCCCCGTTCAAGGCCATTGACAGCAAATGGTTCCATGCCGTCCCGACACCGGTGGCCCACATCTTGGGTAGGATGGTTACTTTGTGCGGCGTGGAGCTGGAGGTGCTGCCAGCGGCGGGCCATTCCATGAATCAGGTGGCCATCGCCACGACCGAGGTTGCCTACCTGGCGGATGCCCTGATGGCGCAGGAGATCCTGGAGCGGTATCCGGTCCAGTACTGCTATGACGTGCTGGGACACCGAGAAACACTAGAAAGGCTGGCGGGTCTTCGCAAGGACTGGTATGTGGGGGCCCACTTTCCGCCCACGCAGGATCTGCGACCGCTCCTCGAGGCGAACCGGGCCAATCTCGAGCGCACCGCGGCGGCTGTCCTGGACGCCCTGCGGCCCGCCGCCAGCACGGAAGAGGTCGTGCGGAGTGCTGCCGAGGCGCTGGACGTCCCCCCGATGGATCCGGCCGCCTACCTCCTCAATGCGGCCGCCGTCAAAGCCCATCTGTCCGCCCACGTCCAGGAGGGGCGTGTGACCTTCGAGATCCAGGACCAACGCCCCATCTGGCGGCGTCTCACCTGACACTCCTCTCCCCCGACCCTGGGTCAGGCAGTACAGAACTCGCGGGGACCAATAAGCACAATAGGACTGCCTGACCCCATTTTCTGAGTTGTCCGGTAAAGGTCACGTCCTCCAGCAGTCCACATTTCGGGCACTCAAGCAGCTCGCGATCACCCGCGAAAATGCCCAGGGATCGGGCCTTTTCCTGCAAGGCAGTCAAGCGTGTGGCAAGCTGGCGAAGATCATTCCGTCTCCGGTTCATGTCCGCTTGGTCCCGACGCGTTTGGCGCGGTACGTCGCGGCGGCCTCGGCCACGTGCATTCCGGTCCCCTTGGTTTCCGATTCGAATACGACGCGGACCCGGGCGTTCAGAACGTCGGCGACGCGGCGCAGGGTACTGAGGGAGTGGCCTTCGTAGCCGGGGGACTCCAGCCGGCTGATCTGCTGCTGGGAGGTCTTGAGGAGCTTCGCGAGGTCCTTCTGGGAAAGCCCGGCCTGCTGGCGGAGGGCGGCAATTTGCAGCGCTACACCCCATGCCTCGCCGGCGTGCTCAAAGCGGGCGGCAAACGCCGGATCCCGCATCTGTTCGGTCAGGTAACGGTCGAAATTGGTCTTTCTCATCGTTCCGCTTTTTCGCGCCAGTCGAACATCCGCTCCCGCGCCGTCTCAAAGTCGCGAGCCGGGATGGCCTGGCCTTTGTTGCGGATGCCGTGCACCGCGACGATCCGGCGGTTCTTCATGAAGAACCACATCACGCGGGTATTGAGCTTGCCCACATGACGCAGTTCAAACAGCCCGTCGCCGAGCGGCTTGGACAGCGGCTCCCGGTGATACTGCCGGTTCCGCAGTTTGGCCAGACCGGCGACCACCCCCGCGAAGTCGTCCGGGTCGCTGGCTTTCAGCTCATCGAGAAACTCGCGCACGGGGCACTTCCCCGCCGTTGTTTCATAGAACTCTACCGTGAAGTCCATAATAAGTCAACATCATTATTGATGTATTTGCACAGCGCGGGGTGGTGGAATGCCATCGCCCGCCCCCGCGCGGCGCAAGTCCGCCTCCGTCACCCGCCGCTGGCCGGTCACGCATTCGTGAATCAGCGATTTGCGGTAGGCGGTGAGTGTGTCGATTTGGGCTTCGATGCTGGCGACGATGGACTTCAGCTCGCCGTCTAGGGGACGTTGCCAACTAAGACAAGTTCCTGAGAATCGCGCTCTGCGTCAAAACAACTTGCTGAAATTGGCAACGTCCCGCATTCTGCCTTGGGGTGTGCGTACCCGAATCATACAGCCGGACAGGCAGGCGTATCCAGCAGAAGGCCAAGGCCTGTGGGTCACGGCAGGAGCCCTCCTGGACGAGGACTTGACCTTGTGTGTCCCAGACTCGTGACCGCTTCCCGGTGCGTCAATGCGTCGGAGTCGCCCTCGTGGATGGCTTGCCACCCTACGGGTCCGCACGCGTCAGCCGCGCCAGGTAGTGGCCCTCCTCTTCCTGCCAGATGACCTCGCAGGACCAGCCTGCCTTCATGGTATGCTCGGCCAGAAGTCCTGAGTCCAAGAACAACCACGCCAGGGGCGGGCCCTTCTTGCCCTTGTACTCCAGTCGAAAACGCATCTCGCCGATGTATCGGCTCGCGGGGCCACCCGTCGGCGGCGATGGCGCCTCGTCCGGATCGTCGCTCCAGTTGGGATCGTACGAGTCGAGGAGGATCTGCCCATCGGGCGCGAGCAGCCGGTAGGCATCCGCCAGGAACCGATCCAGACCGGCCAGATCCTCGACCACCCCGATGCCGTTCATCATCAGCAGGATCGTGTCGAACGGTTCCTCGTGGAAGTGAAAGATATCCGCGCAGCGCGCGTCCTTCACGCCCCGCGCCCGCATGACCTCGACCGCTTCGGGGGCGATGTCGATGGCGCAGACCGAAAGCTCCTGCTCCTGGAGCACCAGGCTATGGCATCCGGCCCCGGCGCCGGCGTCCAGCACCCGGCCCCGGCACAGATCGAGCGCGGCCTCTTCCAGCGCCGAGAACTCCGAGGGCCCTCGGAAGAAGACGCGGATCGGGACCACCTCCGTTTCCCCATCGTCTCCGTGGACCACGACTTCCGCAGAGCTGTCTCCGTTGTGGAAATCGAGGAGCGCCCGGCCGTGCGGCCTCCACGGTGCAGAATCCGTCGTGACGTTTCGCGCCGCTTTACCGACCATGCTGCTGAGACTTGGCGGCCAGGGCCTCTCGGGCGGCATCCACGACGGCCTCGGCGGTGAGACCATAATGCGGGAGAAGATCCTTGAGGGGGGCCGACTCCCCGAACTGATCGCGGACGCCCACTCGGCGAAGGGGGACGGGGCAGGCCTCTCCGAGAAGCTCCGCCACGGCTCCGCCCAATCCGCCGAGGACGGTGTGATTCTCCGCGGTCACGACAGCCCCCGTTCGCCGGGCCCGCTCCAGGATCAACGCGTCGTCCAGCGGCTTCACCGTCGAGACGTTGATGACATCGGCCGAGATCCCCTCTCGCGCCAGCGTCTCCGCCGCCTGCACGCACCGCGAGACCATCAGGCCGGAACCGATCAGGGTGATGTCCTGCCCTTCCCGCAGCAGGGTCGCCCGGCCAAGCCGGAACTCGTATCCGTCCGGCGACACGCGCGGGCAGGGACCGCCCAGGTCGCCTCGGACCATGCGAAAGTAAACGGGTCCGGGGTGCGCCACGACGGCAGGGAGCGCCTGCGAGAGTTCGATGGCGTCGGCCGGCTCCACCACGATCATGTGCGGCAGGGAGCGCATGATCGCCACGTCCTGGAGCATCTGGTGGGTGGCACCGGTATTCGGACTGGTGAGGCCGGCATAGACCCCGCACACCTTGACGTTCAGGGCTGGATACGCCACCTGCGTGTAGATCTGATCCAAGGCGCGCCGGGTCACGAAGCAGGCAAACAGGGGCAGGATGGGCGTGAAGCCCACGCGGGCCAACCCTGCGGCAAAGCTGACGGCGTTCTGCTCTGCCACGGCCAGATCAATGAACCGATCCGGGAAGGCGCGGGCGAAGGTGATCGCCATGGTCGGGACAGCGGTCTGACAGTCCAGGACGATGACGCGCGGGTCGCGCTCCCCAATCTCCTTCAGCGTCTGGCCGAAGACCTGGCGGATGTCCCTCGTCCCGAGCAATTCGCCGAACACCTGGGTGCCCGCCGGCGTCGAGCCGTGCCCACCTGCCGCGCGAGTGTCCGTCATCCCTCCAGCTCCTTGAGGGCTGCCCGGTGCTGTTCGTCGGTCAGGTGGCCTGCGTGCCAGGCGTCGTTTCCCTCCATGAACGAGACGCCCTTCCCCTTGAGCGTCCGGGCCAGGACGACCCGGGGGCGGCCCGGCGCCGTCTCCGCCCGCCGCGCCGCATCCAGGACCGCGCGGATCGCCGCCACGTCGTGGCCGTCCACCTGCTGCACGTGCCAGCCGAAGCTCTCCCACTTCCCGGCCAGAGGCTCCAGCCGCATCACCTGCCCCGTGGGACCGGTCACGAGGCGTTGGTTGTCATCCACGATGGCGATCAGATTGTCCAGGCCGTAGTGGGCGGCTGCCATCGCCGCCTCCCAGGTCTGTCCCTCGGTGCAATCGCCGTCACTCAGGACGACAAAGGCGTGGCAGGGCCGGGCGTCCTCATGCTGCGCGAGATACCGGCACCCCCAGGCCATCCCGGCACCAGCCGAGAGGCCCATGCCCAGCGATCCGGTGGGGATCTCCGCTCCTGGGGTTTTGAGATTGACGTGCTCTTGCAGGATCCCGTGTAACCGGTTGAACGAGTCGAAGAGACGCTCCCGTGGAAAGAACCCGCGCCAGGCCATGGCCACGTACATGGCCGCCGAGGCATGCCCCTTGGACAGGATGAAGCGGTCGCGCTCCTCCCAGTCGGGCCGCGTCGGATCCAAGCGCAGCGTGTGGAAGAAGAGAACGGCCAGGAGCTCCACGACCGAGAGTTCGCCGCCGATGTGGCTGGTTCCCGTCCCGGAGTGAAGCGTGAGATCGAGCAGGTCACGTCGGAACTGCCGGCAAAGCCAGCGCAGAGTATCCGGATCCGCAGGTACAGAGATCTCTCCGGGCCTCAGGCGTCCGGTATCAGCAGATGGTGCCTGCACGTGCTCTCCTTGAGCTCTCGGTAAGCAATCCGGCAGTCTCAGCACCCGACGATCGGGCACACTGGCGATCAGACAATCCCGTGGTGTCCTGTTGCCTGACCGCCGGCATCCCGGACCGCTTGGCGGCGCCGCTCACTGGCACCAGGTGTCCTGTAAACACGAGGTTGGTGAG
>CAZXXV010000204.1:0-7754 GCA_964644725.1 uncultured bacterium | reverse complement strand
TTTTGGAGTTGGTGGTGAGGCGGACGGGGGCGGATGCGGAGGAGGCGTGGCAGGGGTTCAGCGTGACGGTGGAGGGGTTTGATCTGTTGTATTCGTTGTGGTCGGTGATGTTTCCGTACCTGGACATGGTGAGGAAGCAGACGGGGCCGGCGGGGTTGAGTGTGGAGGGGGGGAAGGCTCCGGTGTGGGCGCGGGAGGTGATGGGGGCGGTGGAGGCATGGGTGGGGAGTTACGGGGAGAAGCTGGGGGGGATGGAGCGGGATGCGATGGAGAGGGGAGAGGGGGAGGTGCTGGCGGGGAACCCGGATTTGCGGTTGTACCGGGCGTGGAAGGCGTGGAGGGCGGGGTTGCCGGATGGGGTGGTGGGGGTGGTGATGGAGGCTCCGGGGGCGCCGTGGGGGAGGGCGACGGTGGTGGCGCCGGAGGGAGGAGAAGGTGGGGCGACCAAAGAAGGGGCCTGACACCGATCCCGCGGGTTGGTCGTTTCGGGAGTGGGCGGAGTTGTGCGTGACGGTCGAGAACATGCAGCGGGAGGTCGTGCCTTACGTGCTGAACCCGGCGCAGGAGGTGTTGGAGGCGAACTGGCCGAAGGGGGATCGGCAGATCGTGTTGAAGCCGCGGCGGGTGGGGAGCACGATGTATTATCTGGTGCGGATGCTGCACCAGATATGCACGGCGGAGGGGACGCTGGGAGCCGTCATCATGCACCGTGGGGACGTGACGAAGCGGACGCTGAGCATTTTCCGGGGGATGTGGGATCGGTTGCCGCCGTGGGTGAAGCCCGAGGTGGGGAACGATAGTGGTGACATGCTGACGTTTCCGGGGCGGCGAGCGCAGGTGTTCATCGGGACGGCGGGGGCAAAGGGCAGTTTCGGGCACGGAGACACGCTGCACTATGCGTTGTGCTCGGAAGTGGCGAAGTGGGAGGATGCGGATCGGAACATGGCGGCGATCGTGCCGACCGTGCCGGAGAAGGGAGGGTTTCTGGTCAAGGATTCTACGAGTGCGGGGCCGGGCGGGCACTTTTACGAGAGCTGGAAGGAGGCGAAGGAGCCGGGGAGCCGGTACGTGGCGAGTTTCATTCACTGGTGGACGTGCCCCGACTACCGAGCGGGGCGCGATGATCGGCTCGATGACATTGAACCACTATGGGAGGATGAGGCGGAACGTATTGCGACCGGGGCCTTGAGGCCCTCGCAGGTGAGGTGGAAGCGGTATCGGATCAAGGATATGTGCCCCGAGGACTACGAGGAGGGCGGAGCGGGGCACGTCATGTTCTTGCAGCAGTACCCGCAGGATGACGTGACGGCGTTCATGGGGATCGTGGGGCGGCCGTTCTTCCCGCCTCAGTTGTTGGCGAAGTTGGAGTCCGAGTGCGAAAGGGGGCATCGTGTCAGCCGAGCCCGGTTTCTCAGAGCCGACGCCGACGATTCCGGGGATGGTCCAGATGGCGACGAACCCAGACCCGTTCTGGAACGTGCTGCTGCATTGTAAGAAGTGCGGATGGCAGGAGTTGATGGAGCAGATGATCGTTCCGTTGGGGTTGGTGGGTGGCGTGGAAGTCTACCAGCTCTCGGATTTCCGGTGTCCGAAGTGCGGGCCGGGGCAGAAGGTCGAGGAGATGTGGGAAAGGCAGGTCGGGCCGTGATGCGCTACGAGTACCTGAAGGTCCCCATGCTGGTGCGGAGCGACAACTGCCTCGCTTGGTTGAAGGACATGGGGGCCGATGGATGGCGGATTGCTCTGTGCGAGAACGGCTACTTCATCATGGAGCGCGAGCGGTCGCCGGAGGCCAACCCCGAGACGAAGGAGATGCCGAATGAGTGACGTCCTCGTCAACAAGGAGCGCAATCTAGAGAGAGCCCGAGCCCTCAAGGGAAGCCTGCTCAGAAACGACATTCTTCACCAGATGGAGTTGCTGGCCGACTCCATTCCTGGGATGCTCGCCAACCTTCGTAGCCGAGCTAACGTCACCAGCATCGACGGGCGGGTGCCTATCGCCGTGCTGGACTGGGCTCGCTACTACTCCGAAGGCGCTTTCGAGCAGGAGTCCGCCCGCCCTTTCGCCATCCCCGGAACGAGCAGCCAGTCGTTCCGGGCGACCGTCCCACGCCCCGGCGCAGAGGACTAGGCAAACGGCACGCGAAGAGACGTTCTGGGTCCAATGGAAGAAGGCGGAAAAGGGCGCCCGCTACATCGTTGCCGTTGACCCATCCCTCGGCGTCCACGGTGGAGATCCCGGAGCCATCCAAGTCCTTTCCCGAGACACCGATCCTTGGGAACAGGTGGCTCGGTTCCGGGGATGGCTCGACCTAGACCTCCTGGCGCGCGAGGCCGTGGAGGCGTCCTTGGCCTACAACAAGGGCCTCATCATCTGCGAGGACAACGCGATGGGCGAGGCCGTGATACGCGACATCGAGCGCATGGGCGGGAGACAGGTCTGGCGCTGGATGGTGGACCGGCAGGGCCAGCGGACCCGGCGCTTCGGCTGGAAAACGACCGACCGCACGAAGATCAGGGCCTTCAAGAACACCAAGGCGGCCCTGCGTGACGCTACCCTCAAGATCAATGACCCCCAGACCATCTACGAGTTGTCGGGCGTGAGCTTCGCGGCCGAACCCGGCACGCGGAATGAGGGTCGGATTACGACTCAGACCGACCGGCATGACGACTTGGCGATGGCGATGGCGATCGCAGTCGATGTGCTGACCGGCTTCGAGCGAGAGGACGTGGCCGGAGAGAGAAAGAGCCCGGAAGTCCACGAAGGAGACGAGAAGCCCGTCGTCCACAAATCCCATCGCTGGGGAAGGGGCGAGAAGAAGTCGAGAAACATCTGGGACGTATCTTCCAGCCGAGAAAGGTGGGGCGGTGCAACGGAGTGACGTATCCGCCTGCATCATCGCCCGGAACGAGGCGGGCAACATCCGGGAGGCTATTGATTCGGTCTGGAGAATCGCCGGCCAGGTCATCGTCGTGGACACCGGATCGGAGGACAACACCCCGGACTTGGCGAAACGCGCCGGTGCCGAAGTCCATCACCTCCCTTGGTGCGATGACTTCTCGGCCCCACGAAACGAAGGGCTCCGGCACGCCAAGGGGAAGTGGGTGATCTGGTTCGACTGCGACGACCGCATCGAACGCGCCGAGCAGGACAAGATTCTGCGCCTCCCCGCCGACAACATCCGATGCGCCTACCACCTGCGAGTCGTCAACGTCGGGCAAAGCGGTGGAGTGGACACCGAATGTCACCAGCTCCGAATCTTCCCCAGACTCCCCGGAACACGATGGGAGGGCCGGATTCACGAACAGGTCGTTTACTCGCTCACTCGGGCCGGGTGCTCCGTGATCGTCACCGACGCGACGATTCTCCATAGTGGATACCACGATGACGACGGGCACCGGGCCAAGTTCGCACGAAACCTCCGGCTCCTGCGGCTACAAGTGCTTGAAAACCCGGACGACCCCTACCTCTGGTATCACCTCATGCACAGCCTCAACGCCTGCGGGGACACCGCAGGGGCGATCCGGGCCGCCCTCTGGCTCGTTTCCAAGACGGCCCATCACCGAATCAACCCCGATCTCGTCACGAACGCCCATATCATGCTCTCCCAAATCTACCGGAAGATGGGCCAGTTGCAGGAGTCCCGCCGCTGGCTCCTCTTGGGCCTCGACCTGGACCCCGACCACGGCCCTTTCCATTTCTTGCTCGGGGAAGATGCCCTACAGGGGGGCGCGAAGGAACTGGCCCGCTGGCACCTCACCCGGTTCCTAGAATGCGCTCAGATCGAAGCCCTGGCCCTTCCCCTCGACGAGATGAGGAAAACGGCTCTCGCCTGGGTCAAGGAGATCCTTCGGAGACAGAAGGAATGAGCGCCGACCATCATCGCTTCATGTGGATACAGGTCTGCGTCACCAGACCAGCCCGCGAGGAGCCGAACTTCGAGCCTGAAATCTACCGCATGGAGTCAAGCGACCACGGCTGGGCCCTCAGCCGGCACGGGAACGGACCCCGATACGGCTACTCCCTCTGGAGACGACTCACCCTGGCCGAAATCCAGTCCCGGGCCAACATCTACACCAGCGACAGCGGGAGAAGATACTTCCTCCGGCACCTCCGCCCTAGCCCTCTTGGAACTATAATCAGAATCAGGACTTAGCAGAATCCCGTTTCGGTAGGACACGGGCACGGAAACCTCGCATCCTAAGTCTCGTGCCTACCTACGAGTACGAGTGCTTGTGCCATCCTGGCACTCGCCAGGAGATGCTCAGGCCGGTTTCTGAGGCCAAAGAGCCCGGAGAGCCCTGCCCCGTCTGCGGGGTCCCGCGCACTCGCATCATTTCCTGCCCCTCCGAGCCTAGACCCTTCGACCGCGAGTTCCCCTACTACGACAAGGGCGCCGGCCGAATCTTCCAGAACCGCCAGGAACGCTCGGAATGGGCCAAATCCACCGACGCCAAGATCAAGAAACGCTGGGGAGACCACTTCGATCTCGTGGAGGCCAACGGATGACTCCGGGCGCTCAGGAAACAGAGCTGACCAGTCCCCCCCAGGTTGCCTCCGAAGCCGACTACACCGTAGTCCGCTGGGCTATGCGCGAGATCGACGACGCCAAGCGTCGACACGGGGCCTTCCGCCAACGGGCCACAAGATGCTGGCGCTATTGGCTCTACGGGGAGCCGGAAATCGAGGTCCCCGAGCCCTGGATGAGCAAGGTCAAAGCCAACTTCCTCCAGACGGTCGTGGAACAGGTCGTGGCGGTCGTGACCGACTCCAGACCGACCGCGACCGTCGTGGGGGAAGAAGAATCCGACTCCCCCAAGGCCGAGATGGCCGAAAACCTCGTCTCATTCCTCTGGGACCGCCTAGCCATCGAGGGCAAGTTGGAGGAGTACGTTCGCTCCGCCGCCGTCACAGGGCTTGGGATCGCCTACATCGGTTATGACCCCTTCGCCCTCGGCCGCGGAGAGGTGGAAGTTCGGATCGTGGACTCTCGCAACTGGCTCTGGGAAGGCGAAATCGTTGCCGACGCCCGCTGGGTCTGCGAAATCAGCCGGGTGCCGGCGGAGGAGATGCGAAACCGCTTCCCTGCCTACGCCAGCCGCATCCACCCCGACCTAGATCAGACCCAGAACTCGGACTTGTATTTCCCCGACACCATGACGGAAGTACCTGAAGCCCCTGTCCTGACGACAGTGATCGGGGAAGGGACTGGAGGCATGGTCCTTCCGAGTCGCCGCGACACTCCTGGGAGCAAGCCCGAGCCCGGAGACGACTATGTGACCGTCTACGACATGTGGATTCGGCCCACGGAATCGGTCGTGGACGGCGAGCCCGTCCGGGGAGAGGGCCGCCGCCTCATCATCGCCAACCAGGCGCTCCTGGAGGACGACACCTATCCCTTCGACGACTACTGGCGGCATGACTTCCCCTATGTGCCTCTCGTCCTGTACGAAGTGCCGGGTCTTGGGGACCCTCACGGGATCGTGGAGGGCGGGATCCCCCTCCAACGGGAGATGGGGGAGCTGCTAAGGCTCTTTGCCGACCACGTATTCGAGGCCAAGGGCCGTGGGCTCATCCCCCAGGGCTGCGACCTCACCCCGGAGGAGATGCGTACTCCTGGACAGTGGAGCATATGGGATGCCAACGCGACGATTGAGAAGCCGCAGATCCTCCCGAGCCCTCAGCTAACGCCCCTGGCCGTTCCCATCTTCGGGATCATGCGGGCGAGCCTTGACGTGGTGACGGGCGTTCACGCCGTTGACCGTGGCGAGGCACCGGGGGAAGTGCGGGCGGCCAAGGCCATCGAGAAGTTGCAGGGCATCTTCGAGCGCAGCACGCGGATCGTCTCGCGCCACCTCGACCGCGCCATTGACCAGATCGGAAACCGGATTCTCCAGAGGATCGACCAGTTCTACGTCGAGCCTCGGACGATCCGTGTTCTAGGACCAACGGGGGCGATTCTCTACCAGACGCTCACTCCTACTCTGGGCGAGGGGGGGGCCAGGGGCCCGTTCTCCGGCTCCTACTTCGACTTCCGGGTCAAGACGGGCTCGACGCTTCCGCCTGATCCCGAGAAGCTCATCCAGCTCGGCATGGCCCTCTTGAACATGGGGCTGATTGACCCCGCTGAGGTGGTGAGCAAGACGCCGTATCGGTTCCGCCCACAGATGCCGCAGGGACCGGGGCCGGGCCAACAGCCGGGACTTCCTCCTTCACCCGGGCCACCAACTCCAGGCGGACCACCCGGCCCCCCCCTGCCGCAGCAAGGAGGAATGTAGTCGTGCCGAAGGGAAGCAAGGTCCACAAGATGGCCAAGGCCCTGATGCGCGAGGGCATGTCGGAAGGACGCGCCATCGCCACCGCGCAGGCCAAGACCGGCAAGTCCTACGCCACCGGGCGTAAGCCCAAGAGAAAGAGGCGCAAGTAGTGAACCCCGAGGCGCTGGCTCTCAGGCAGAAGCTGGGCGACTGGTTCGACCCGGAGTGGAAGGAGAACGCTCGGGGTCTGTCCGCAGAGGACTGGATCGCCGCCTACGACGCTGCATGGGAAGCGCGGCCTGATTCCTGGACGAACGGCGTGGAGCTGGATGAGGTGGCCGGCGAAGTCCCGAAAGGCGCCGACAGCGTTCTGGAGGCGGGGTGTGGGTCTGGGCATACCGTACAGGTCCTCAGCCTCCTCGGCTTCCATGTCACGGGGTTTGATGTGAGCCCGAAGGCTTTGGCCATAGCCCAACGGCGTTGTGCGGGCCTGATCCCCGAGCCCAAGTGGGCAACCGGATTCATGGAGGATCTGCCGTTTGGTGATCGAGAGTTTCATTCCGTCGTCTGTACGCACACGCTGGAACATGCACGGGAGGCGCAGTTGGCGGCCCGAGAGCTGGAGCGAGTGTCCAGAGCACGGGTCATCGTTGTAGTCCCACGACAGGAACCGGCGAAGTATACGCCGGATTACCACCTATGGTTCTTCCGTGAACCGGCCGACCTGGAGAGCCTGTTTCACGGACGCACCATCAGGTGCCAGCCGACCCGGTTGGGGTCGGCCCTCATCTACGTCGGTGAACCGCCGCCCACGGCCTAGCCGAGCGGCAAGGAGAGTGTGATGCCCGAGCTATTCGAGCGCGAGGCCCCGGAGCCGGAAGCTCCTTCCGAGCCCACCGAAACGCCCGAGCCCGAAACCGAGGAGACTGAGGCAGCCCCGGAAGCCGAGGCCCAGCCCTTCCTCGTCATCAAGGAGAACGGCAAAGAGGTTCCCATCCGCACCGCGGAGGACGCCGCCACGCAAATCCAGCAGGGGCGCTACCTCCAGAGGAAGCACCAGGAGACGATGGAACAAGTCCGCCAGCTCCGGTGGGAACTCGAACAGCGAGATCGCTTCGACCGAGAGCGGGGCCAAGCCTCTCCCCAGAGAGGGGTTCAGCCCCAGGAACCCGAGTTTCAGCCCGATGACCCCTACTACCGTGAAATCCAGCGGACGCGCCAGGAACTCCAGCAGCAGGTCGCAGCCCTACGGGCCGAGCGCATCCTCAATGAGTTCCAGTCCCGGCACACGGATCTGACCCCCCAGTTTCAGGAGGAGATCCAGCGGGATAGCGCGCGGGTTCATCAGGGCGATTGGAGCTTCATCCTCGACGTTCTCGTCAAGGCACGACGGTATGAAGAACTCCAGGCCGGGATGCCCGCCGAGATTCAGAAGGCGGAGCAGAAGGCGCTCGGAGCCCAACAGAAAGCCAAACAGCAGGCCCTACGGGCCGGCA
>CAZXXV010000203.1:0-7774 GCA_964644725.1 uncultured bacterium | reverse complement strand
AGAAAGGAGTCTAGGACCGGACGTGCCAAATAGACGTTGATGGCAAAGATGGCTATCACCAGCACCAGCGTCACTTCCATGAGGAAATAGCCGAACCGCCGTATCCCGTGTTCGAATTCCGTTTCCTGCGGCCTGAGCTTGAGCCGCTCGGACACCTTGCCAAACTCGGTGTCCTTGCCCGTACGTACGACCAGTCCCTTTGCGCTGCCGCTCACCGTATGGGTCCCCATCCAGAGCGCGTTTGTCCGCTGGCCTAGCGGTGCCGCAGCCGCGAGCACCCCAACCGATTTCTCTACAGGGTAGGTTTCACCCGTCAGGGTTGCTTCATCCACAAAGAGATCTTTGGATTCCTGGACCAGACAGTCTCCGGGGACGATGCCTCCGGCGTTCAGGATGACAATATCTCCGGGGACAATCTCTTCGACTGGAATTTCTTTGGGGCCTCCATCGCGAAGCACCGCCGCCTTGATTTGCACGATGGCGAGCAACTTCTCCACCGCGTCTGTTGCACTACGCTCCTGCCAAAACCCGAGCAGGCCGCTTACGAGGACAATTGTAAGAATAATGACAGCATCAACCGGATCACGTAACGCAAACGACAATCCCGTTGCACAAAGAAGTATGAGAATGATCGGACTCTTGAATTGAGCAAGCAGGAGCGTAAAGACATCCGACCGCTTTGGGGGCTTCAGGAGATTCGAGCCATAGCGGGCGAGCCGCTGTCTGGCTTCATCACTCGTCAATCCCTCCTGTGCCGTTTGAAGTTGCTGCAGCATCTCGGCAGCGGCGATGCTCCAAAAGGCCAATGGCTGTTGGGGCATCCTTCTCTCCTCTCCCGGTATTGGGCCTGACGGTTCGAGTTCTACGGCTTGCGCAAGCGAGTCCGCTGCACCGAGGGGTTTGGCGGCTCTGATGCAGACGCTAGCTCTGCTCGCGCCAAAACAGCAGCCCTCGCAGCCACTATCAGCTCCGGGTGGATACCGAGCGTGATCTACCAGACGTGCAGCCGAGAGATCCGTCCGATTGCCTGCGTGGCGATCGGCACCCCGTTGTCGGTGCGAATCACCTCGGCCAAACCGGCTAACGCTTCTTCGACCCTCCGAAGAGCCGCTGCAGCGCGCCCCCCGCGCCCTTCGCTGCCTGGCCCGCCGCCTCCACGCCTTTCGTCCCCAGGGTGCCCACGCCCTTGGCCACCCCGCCGAGGCTGACCCCCAGGGTCTCCGCCATGGAGAACGCCAACCGCGTGGTGAGGGCCTCGTTGAGAGAGAACTGGGGATTGTTGATGTCCCCTTCCAGGACGAAGTTTACTGTAACTTCGTTTCCCTTGTTCTTCAGGAAGGCCACTACGGCGCCACGGGGAACGCCCATGAAGGTGCCGAACACGCCCTTGGCCGGGGCGAGCTCCAGGTCCGAGATCGTGACCTTCCCGGGCGCCTTCAGCCGGTTCTTGCTCACGTCTGACTCCAGGTCGAGGTCGAGGGTGCCCTTCTGAACCCCCGTCTCGTCAGCCTTGATGAGGTAGGGCTGGAGCGCCACCAGGTCCACAGACCGGAGCTGCGTCTTCACCGAGGAGTCTTTGGTGGCGATCTCGGCCCAACCCGCGACGTCGGCGCGCCCGTCCCGCTGGACGCCCTTCACCACACCCGTGAGGTCAAACCGGCTCCTGCCCTTCAGCGCCGGGACCACCACGTCCCGCACGGTGGCTTGGATCTGATCCAGCCGGATCTTCAGGGGAGGCCGGGCCACCGTGGCATCGAACAACTCCACCACCCCGTCCTGCAGGGTGATGCGCCCGATGATCACCGCCGGGAGGGAATACACCGGCAGGCTGGGGACCACCTGGAGTTGCCCGTCCTTGGTCCGGAGTGCCGAAAGATAGGGCTTGACGATGGTGATGGAGTGGACCCGGTACTGTCCAGAGAGGACGCTGCGCAGGCTGGGAACGACGGCCACACGCTCCGCCCGCAACTCATCGGCCGCCGGCCAGCCTTTCTGCCCCTTGATCCGTAGCCCCTCCACTTCCACGCTCGACCAGCCCACTCGTATCTCCGCGATCTCGCTGTCCGGGCCCAGGGCCTCTACCAGCTTCCCCCTGAGGATCCCGATCCCCACGCGGAAGCCGACGATGCCCCCCACGATCAGGACGAGGAGCACGACCAGCGCGATCAGTCCCCACTTCCGCACTCTTCCGCTCGCCATGCTCAGTTCCTGTCGCCTCGCGCGACTCGAATCGCCACCGACGCCTCCACCAGGTCTCCCCCGCGCCGCCCTCGTCCTAGGGGGGCAGGATATGCACGTGCAGGTGGAACACGTGCTGCCCGGCGGCGCCTACCCCTTAGCGCGCCTCGTCAATCATCCGTATTGTCTCAGGCTCCGCTTCCTCCGCCACCGTCTTGAGGTCGGCGGCCCCGGGGAAGAGCACCAGGAGGGCGGTAGGCAGAATCATGCCGATTCTTGTCTTCTCTTCTTCCTGATAGACGGAGATCCGGCAGGGTAGGGCCATGTTCACACTCATGTTCCCCGTCAGCACTGGGACAGCCCGCTACGGGTTGCACACCTCCAGGATCGTACAGGCGTTTGGAAAGTCCACGCCCTTCTCCTTGAGCGTTTTCTGGAGGTCGTGCACGTGCAGGACGCCGAATTTGTTGCGCTTCACCGCCGCTTCCAGATCCCACGTGGCGGTCTCCCCGCGTGCTCCGGAGGCCGGAGCCTGCGCGGTCCAGCGCTTCGGGTGAGAACCCACCTACTTGACGAGGAGATTATTCTTGACGGACTTCACGCCGCTGACCTGGCTGGCCACCGCGGCCGCCCGGCTCACCACTTGTGGCGAATTCACGAAGCCGCTCAACTGGACGACGCCCTTAAAGGTCTCCACGCTGATCTGAAACACCTTCAGGGCCGGATCCCCGAGAATCGCGGCCTTCACCTTTGCCGTGATGGTGGAATCATCCACGTACTCCCCCGTGCTTTCCTGGGTCCGGGTTGCGGCGCAGCCTGCGAGCACGGCAATCGCCAGCAGAAGCAACAGAAACCGCCCCATCGGGCTCGCTGTCGTCATGGTCACTCCTCCTCACGAGATTTGTTCACTGCGGCACCACGTGCTCCGGGATCGTCGCTCCCTGGGCGAGTTCTTGTTTCCCTGTGGTCGGTGTGAGCACGTTGTGCGTTCGGTCCCCACCGCCTCCACCGCCTGCTCGATGCCCCGGCGGGCCTCTTCGGTGGAGCGCAACTGCTTGGCTGGCATTGTGCGTGCCTCCTTCTCGGGGTGTCGCATGATCGGGAAACTTGCCTGCGCCCGCCGGGGGTGCGTCCCCACCCGGGGCGGCACTACTGCAGGATGCCGAGGACGTCTTCTTCACGCAGGACGAGGGATTCCTCTTTATCCAGCTTCGCCTCGCTCCCCGAGTACTTCCCGAAGAGGATCTTATCGCCCACCTCCACGGGCATCGGCTGGAGCTTCCCGTCGTCCGTCACCTTCCTGGGGCCCACGGCGATGACCTTGCCCTCCTGGGGCTTCTCTTTGGCCGCATCCGGGATGATGATGCCGCCCTTCGTCACGTCTTCCTTCTCCAGGCGCCTGACCAGGATGCGGTCCTGCAGCGACTTGAACCTCTTCATCGCGACGACCGCTCTTCCGTACCGCCGTCCGATCCGATAGCCGATGTTGTCGCCGACCACCGGGCTGAGGCCAAGCACGGCTTACCCCCCGACGAGCGCCATTCAGCTCTCGCAACTCGCCCCTTGTGTCCACATCCCCACGCGGAGAGTATCCCCCGTCTCGGGTCGGGGCTCGATCTCAACCATCCCGCGCCGATTCAGTGCTGCCTGCTCTTCTCCTCGAGATCCTTGCGCCCTTTCTCGGCGGTCTGGTACTCGCCGGTCATCGTGATAACGGACTTCTGGAGTGAACGCACCTTGAAGTACCAGACACCCCCGCCTCCGACAACGAGCCCAATGAGAATTCCCAACCAGAAACTGACGTCCATGGCATCCTCCTTTCATCCGATCATCAGCGGGTGCACAGTGCTGAAGGGCTGGCCGCGCTTCATCTTGTGACTGCTCCAGTCATACAGGATTTGTGTTGGTACGATTCTCTACTTGCTGATCAGCATAAGCAGCCTGGTGCACTCAGAGGCAATCTTGCTATCGGGTTTCCCCTCACCGGGCATCGTCGCCCACCCCTGTTTTTCTACGTACTCACTTCTCTGCCACGAATCTGTTTTTTCCAAATCTTTGAGCTTCTGGTCTTTCCCCGGAGCCTGCTTAAACTGGACGACACAAATCGGTGCCAGGCGCTTGACGACAGCATCTTCCGCCATTTTCTCCGCCATGCTCCGGGCAGTCCCCCCCGTAACCCATCCCCCCCAAGCGAAGCCGATAATCATTGTGAGAACAACAGAGCCCACCCACGACCAGAAGACAGCCGTTTTCGTCGGTCGGGCTTCACTCCACCGTTCTTTAAAGCTTACCTTCCTCTTCTGCTCCACTCCTTTATACCCTTTATCTTGTTCCATTGTTCTCCTCCTCCGTGAGTCACTTGTTTCGACCGGAAACAGCATTGGGGGTTGTGGTTGATCCAAGGAGATCGTTCATTCCCTCCTCGCTGCACTCCTGGGAGTTCGCTCTGGCACTGCTACAAAGGCACTCCCATTCGGTGCTGTGTGTGGTCCTGCAACTCCGCATCCAATTGGCCCGGCATGCGGCGACGCCTGCCACTGCGATAGCACCCTCGGGCCTCCCGCCCTCAGACCCGCTCCCTTTCTTCCTGGCTCGCCTCCCATCCCCGCCTTCCAACCTTAGCGTGCGCCCGTACTCCGGAGTTGCTGCAACAGCTCGCCCAGACGGCGCAGTTCTTCGCTCGCGCGCGTGTAGGCGGCGGCTGCGGAATCCAGCAGGGCCTTCACCGAAGCCTCGGAGGTGGCCGGGGGACCCGCCGCCGCCGCGGCCGCCGCGGGCGGGGCCTGCCCGCCGAACACCCGCGCCATCGCGCCCTCCAGCGTCTCCTCCATGGCGATCCGGTCTCCGAAGCCGACGATCACCCGCTTGAGCTGCGGGAGCTGCCCCTTCTCGGCGGCGATGTAGAGCGGCTCCACGTAGACGAGGGAGCGCTCGATGGGGATGACCAGGAGGTTCCCCCGGATCACCTGGGAGCCGCGCTGGCTCCAGAGGGAGAGCTGCTGGGAGATGAACGCGTCCTGGTCGATCCGGGCGTCGAGCTGCCGGGGGCCGTAGATCAGTTTCTGCTTGGGGAAGGTGTAGACGACGAGCTTCCCGTAGTTGGGCGGGTCGCTCCGCGCGGCCAGCCACGCGGCCAGGTTGTCCTTCTTGCTGGGCGTGAAGGGAATCAGGAGGACGAACTCCTCCTGCGGCTCGCCGGGCAGGCGCAAGATGAGGTAGTAGGGCTCCATGGCCCGCTCCTGCCCCTCCACGGGGCGGACCGGCAGGCTCCAGAGGTCCTCCTTGTTGTAGAAGACCTGGGTGTCGCGCATGTGGTAGACGGCGTACATCCCCGCCTGGATCCGGAACAGCCCCTCGGGGTAGCGAATGTGGGCGCGGAGGTCGGCCGGCATGGCGTCGAGCGGTCGGAGCAGTCCGGGGAAGATCCGGGCGATCGTGCGGATCAGAGGATCCGCCGGATCCGCGATGTAGAAGCGCACTGTTCCGTCGTAGGCGTCCACGGTCACTTTGACGGCGTTGCGCATGTAGTTGCCCAGCCCGCGCGTCGGCGCCGAGTACGGGAACCGGTCGGAGATGGTGTAGCCGTCCAGGAGCCAGACGATGCGCCCCGCGGCCGAGACCACCAGGTAGGGATCGTCGTCGTACCGGAAGAACGGGGCGATCCGCTGGACCCGCTCCCGGATGTTCCGGTAGATCAGCACCCGGCTGTCCGGGGTCACGTCGTTGGAGAGGAGGAGCTTGATGTCCCCCAGGTGCGCCGCGAACAGCGCCTTGCGCCAGACGGACCCCAGCGGGATGCCGCCCTGTCCCTCGTAGGTGGTGTAGACGTTCTGGTCCCCCGCCGGGTAGTCGAATTCCTTGGCCCGGGTTTTCGCGAAGACATAGTCATTGGCCAGTTCGCTGAAGTACAGCTCCGGGCGGGAGATCCGGAGATCGCTGGAGGCCACGGGGGGGATATCCTTGACCCAGAACTCGGGGAGCCCCTCGCGCGTCACCCGGTTCACCGGGCTCACGACGGCGCCGTAGCCGTGCGTATAGGTCAACCGCTCGTTGATCCAGATCCGGCTCGGCAGATCCTTCGAGGAGAGCTCCCGGGCCGACAGGGTCACCTGCCGGTACTCCCCGTTGATGGTGTACCGATCAATATCGATGTCCGTAAACTTATAGTAGGTCCGGATCTCTTGGAGCTGGCTGTACGTGGCGAGCAGGGGCCGGGTGTCCCATAAGCGGATATTCTTGATGGTCGCGTCGTTCTTGCGGAGGTCCTGCAGGCTCAGCGCCTGGTCCGCCGGGAACTCCCGCTCCTCGATGTTGTCCAGGCCATAGGCCAGGCGGGTGTAGCGGATGTTGAAGTCGATGTACGGCTTCTCCTTGACGATCTCGTTCGGGGACACCTGGTACCGCTGGATCACCCCAGGGTATACGACTCCACCCAGGATCCCCACGCCCACCAACGCCGCGACTCCCCACAGGAGGGGGCGCCAGCTCTTTAGGCGGATCGTGACCAGGCACAGCGCGGCAAGTAGGCCAGCCAAGACCAGCAGAGCCTTCAGGATGGGGAGCTGGGCGTTGATATCGGCATACCCGGCGCCGAAGGCCACGCCCCGCTCAGAGAAGAGAAGGTCGAACATGGCCAGACGGTACCCGGCGGCTTTCAGCAGGAGCAGGAGCGCCGCCAGAACCAGGAGGTGACCCCGGGCCCGTCGGGCGACCACCAGGCCCCCGGGAGAGATCCCAATCCCTCGGGTGCAGAGGTAGACGGCGACGGCGGCCAGGCCCGAGAAGACCAGGGCCCTCATCAGCCAGCCATAGAGGGAGTTCCAGAGCGGGAGCTGGAACACGTAGAAAGCCACATCCCGGTCGAAGAGCGGGTCCCGGATGCCGAACGGCGTGGGATTCAAGGCCTGCAAGACCAGCTCCCATCGGCCCGTTCCCGCCCAGCCGACGAGGAGGGCCAGAAGTACGCTCACGGGCAAGGCCAGACGGCGAATGTAGGGCTCCAGGACCTCTGGGCTGGGCAGCCCGAGGGCGTCGTCCGCCATCACGATGGTATCGCGCGGAGTGAGCCGCCATGCCAGGAGCACGTTGAGGTACAGGATCAAGAAGAACGCAGCGGCCGTGACCACCCCGACGAGGACCTGCGTCCGGAGCACGGTGAGGAAGACCGACGTGAACTGGACTTCGCGGAACCAGAGCCAGTCGATGTAGAGGCCGAGGATCTGGCCGGCCGTGCTCAGGAGGGCGAAGGCGACGATGATAATCAGCAGCAGGAAACCACGGAGCCTCATGGGACGACTCTCCTTCCCTGGGTGTACTGTTGCGCTCTGGGTACTGCCCGCGGGGCCAGGACCGAATAGAGCATCACGGTCGCCAGGTTAGCCGCCGCGTCCTAGCAGGATGCGGAAAAAGTGATGACGCCGTCCTTGCCCACCTTCTCCATGGCGTCGGCGAAAAGGTCACCGGTCGGCTTATCATTGTTCGACGAGATGGTGGCCACCTGGGAGATCTCCTTCTTGCCCTTGGTGGGTTTGGAGAGCTTCGTGATCTCCGCGATCACGGCCTCGACCGCCTTGTCGATGCCCCGCTTCAGGGCCAT